>JAKSBB010000393.1 GCA_022361315.1 Desulfobacterales bacterium | reverse complement strand
TCCCACGGGAGACGTTTCCCCGGAAGAGAGGGAATTGTCTTTTTCCCACAAGTCGCTGTGGCGTAAATCCCTGATCGTGGCTGCCGGACCGGCCTTCAACTTTCTTCTGGCCATCATCATCTTCTATCTGCTGTACCAGGTATCCGGTCTCCATCTGGCCAAACCCGACGTGGGCAAGGTCATGGAGAATACACCGGCCATGGCAGCCGGGCTGAAACCCGGGGACAGCATCCGGGAGATCAACGGCACCCCCATCACTTCCTTCGGGGATATCTCCGTTGAGATTGCCAGATCCGAAGGGGCGGAAGTCCGCCTGGTGGTGGAACGGGAGGGGGAGGCTCTGGATTTTACGCTGACCCCCCAGCGGCAGGATGCCAAGAACCTGTTCGGGGAAACCGTGGACCGGTATGTTATCGGTATTCTGGGGTCGGGTGAGACCTTCCACCAGCCCCTCAACGTTTTCCAGGCCATGGGCCGGGCCCTGTCCGACACCTGGGGCCTGATCCGGCTGACCATCACTTCGGTTTTTAAAATGATCAGCGGCACAGTGTCTGCCGATAACCTGGGCGGCCCCATCATGATTGCCCAGATGGCCGGGGAACAGGCCAAGGCCGGGATGACCAATTTTGTCTGGTTTATCGCCCTGCTGTCCGTCAACCTGGGGATCATCAACCTCTTTCCCATTCCGGTGCTGGACGGCGGTCATCTGGTCTTTTTCGCCATTGAGGCCGTTACCGGTAAATCCGTAAATGATAAGATGCGCGAGAAGCTGATCCAGTTCGGGGCGGCCATGCTGGTGGCCCTGATGATTTTTGTGTTTTACAACGATATTGCAAGACTATTCAAAGGGGGGTGATATCTCTCATGGGGGATACTGCTCCGAAGTAAATATAAATTTTCAATGGGGGATAAAACAAGGCGGGTAAACATGATTTCCAATATTGAAATAGCATTAAACCAGGACCTGAGGGATGCCGAAGGGTCCGCACTGAAAAAGAAAGCCGAAGCCTACTTCGGCATCAGCATTGAGGCCGCCCGGTGCGTCCACATTGTGACCATTGAGTCGGATCTCGACCCGGCCGGGCTGGAAAAGGCCCGGGAAGAAATTTTCACCAATCCGGTGACTCAGTTTTCCTCCCTGTCCCCCCTGGACATCGGGTTTGACTGGTGCATCTGGATCGGCTTCCGTCCCGGCGTGAAAGACAATGCCGGTGCCACGGCTGCCGAGGCCATCAAGGATGTCCTGGGCAAGACCTTCACCCCGGATGAGGGGATCTACACCTCCAAACGGTACTGCCTGAAAGGGGCGGGCCTTGAAAAAGCGGATGTGGAGAAGATCGCCGCCGAGATTCTGTCCAACAGTATTATTCAGCAGTTCCGGGTTTTCCACAAAGATGAGTGGGATAAAGAGACCGGTGCAGACGTGAAACCCGCCAAGGTAATCCTGAACCACGAACCCTGCTGCGACACCGTGGATATCGATACCGACGAGACCCTGGCAAAGATTTCCGATGAGCGGAACCTGGCCCTGAACCCCAGAGATATCCCCGTGATCCGTGAGTACTTCCTGGACGAACGGGTTCTGGAAGACCGGAAAGAGGTGGGGCTGTCCAAACCCACGGACGTGGAACTGGAATACATCTCCCAGGCCAGAAGCGACCATTGTAACCACAACACCTTCAACGGTATCTTCCGCTACACCGACGTGGCCACCGGGGAAACCGTGGAAGAGGTCTCCCTCTTCAAGACCTACATCCAGAAACCCACCCTGGAACTCAAAGAAAAGAAGGACTGGGTGGTTTCCGTACTCTGGGACAATGCCGGCGTGGGCACCTTTGACGACGAGAACAACTACGTGGTCACCGGGGAAACCCACAACTCTCCTTCCAACATGGAAGCCTACGGCGGGGCCATCACCGGCATCGTCGGTGTATACCGCGATCCCATGGGAACGGGGCTTGGCTCCAAGCTGTTCATGGGCTCTTTCGGCTACTGCGTAGGCGACGTGAACTACGACGGTCCCCTCCAGCCGCCACTGCATCCCAGACGGCTTCTGGACGGGGTGATCGAGGGGGTTAAGGACGGCGGCAACAAGAGCGGCGTGCCCACCACCTTCGGCCAGACCCTGTTTGACCCCGGGTATATGGGCAAGGCCCTGGTTTTTGTTACGGCCTTGGGGATCATGCCCAAGACCGTGGCTGGTAAACCCAGCCACGAGAAAACCACCTCCCCGGGTGAGCTGATCATCATGAGCGGCGGCCGTGTGGGTAAAGACGGTATCCACGGCGTAACCGCCTCTTCCGAAAGTTTTAACGAAAACACCCCTGCCGGCCATGTTCAGATCGGCGACCCGTACACCCAGAAGAAGATGCACGACTTCCTCCTGGTTTGCCGGGACGAAGGACTGACTACCTTTATTACAGACAACGGCGGCGGCGGGCTGTCTTCTTCCGTGGGCGAATCCGCCATGCTCTCCAACGGTTGTGAAGTCTGGCTGGAAAAAGTACCCCTGAAATATGAAGGCCTGGACATGTGGGAGATCTGGATCTCCGAGTCCCAGGAGCGAATGACCATCGCCATCAAGCCGGAGAACCTGGACCGCTTCATGGCCCTGTCCGACCTCCACGAGGTGGAAAGTACGGTCATCGGCCAGTATACGGATACGGGTAAACTTCATATCAAATACAACGGTGAGACCTGTGCCTACGTGGACATGGACCTGCTGGACAAGGGCTTTCCCGCCTGGGAGTTCGACGCTGTCTGGACACCGCCGGCCACCCGCGGCCTGACCGAGCCCGTGATCTCCACACCTAAAGATTTCAACGGCATCCTCACCGGGATGATGGCACGGCCCAACATCTGCTCCAAGGAGTGGATTATCCGCCAGTATGACCACGAGGTGCAGGGCGGATCGGTGATCAAACCTCTGGTGGGTGTCAATCAGAACATCCCCTCCGATGCCAGCGTGACCCGGCCGGTACTGACCTCTGAAAAGGGGCTTGCCTTTTCCCAGAGCCTG
>JAKSBB010000153.1 GCA_022361315.1 Desulfobacterales bacterium | reverse complement strand
TGGTGTTCATCCGGAAGAGCTGTCACGTATTCAGGGGCAATTGGCGGATTTCAGCGTTATCCACGCCACCTCTCCCCTGGACCACCGGTCTGCCTGGATAGAGGTATTTCATCCCGAAGTATCCAAAAGCCGGTCCGTGAACTGGCTGACAGACAAGCTGGGGATCAGCCAGGACAGGGTCGTTGCCGTGGGAAACGATTACAATGACCATGATCTTCTGGAATGGGCCGGCCTGGGACTGCTGGTGGCCAACGGCCCTGACGATATGAAAGAGAGATTTACTGCGGTGGCCACAAATAACCGCTGCGGGGTCAGTGATGCGGCCCGGGTTGCGGGTCTGCTGGCATAACGATCCGGAGTTCGACTGGGCGGTGGCGTTTACTCTATATCGTCCAGTTCATCAATATCAATGTCCGGGTAGAGCTTTTCACAGCACTCCGGGCAGATGCCGTGTGAGAAGACCACATGGCTGAAAAATTCTTCCACCTGCTGCCAGGCATCATCGCCTCTGCGGATATTCTTACAGCTGGCACAGATCGAAACGATATCCTTGGTGGGCTCCTTCCCCTGTTTGAGGAATTTTTGATACTTCTGACGCAGCTCAATGAGCTTGGTAATATCCCGTACTACGGCAATGGCGCCACTGTACTGGTTCGCGTCGTCGTACATGGGGCTGCAGGCCAGTTCCACATGGACCTCAGTCCCGTTTTTGCTGATGAGCTGGATCTCGTACCGGCTGGTCATGCCTTTTTTCCGGATCAGGGTCTCCCTGACAATGTCGGCAAAGCTTTCCCGGGTGGCCAGCTCAACCAGATTCATCCGGCAGAGTTCTGCGGTGTCATACCCCAGCATCTTGCAGAATGCCGGATTGGCAAAGGTCAGATTTTCAAGGGCGTCCACAGTGAAAACCCCTTCGGCGATCTGTTCGGTGATGGTCCGGTAACGGGCTTCGCTTTTCTCCAGCCGCTTTCTGTACCTGCGGTTTTCCTGGATCAGGAACTTGTTTTCAAGGGCCTTTTCAATCACGTGGCGGATCATGTCCAAATCCCGGATGGGTTTGGTAATAAAATCCTTTGCCCCCATTTGCAGGGCCTTGATCACATCCTGCTTTTTACCTGCGCCTGAGACGACGATCATGGGGGTGTCCGGGTTGTGGCGGTGGATTTCGGTCATCACGTCCAGCCCGTCCATAACAGGCATTCTCAGATCGGTAAGAACAATATCCACCTGCTCCCTGAAAAAGATATCAAGGCCCACATCACCGTCTTCGGCCGTGATAACCCGGTATCCTTCATCCCGGAGAAAAGAAGAGAGACTTTCCCGGATGGAAATTTCATCATCTATAAGTAGGATTGTTTCCTGTCGCATGACCACGTTGTTAAGATGCTGTTAATTGGGTAACTGTGATATTGCTAATTGTCAGAGTGGACCACCGTTGTCTTGCTGATGGTCCACTATAACAGAGTTTCTGCTAAAGTCAAAGGGCTTTGATGCGGTCCCGCATGTCCCTTACCGCCTTGTCCATACCGGTGATGACCGCCTGGGAAACAATGCTGTGGCCGATGCTGTATTCACTGATTTCCGCAAGTCCTTTGAAGGCGGAAATGGAATGGTAATCAATGCCGTGGCCGGCGTTTACCCGCAGTTTGAGTTTGGTTCCGATTTTGGCGGCGTCGACGATTCTGGAAAACTCCCGGTCACGGTCAAATCCGTTTTCTGCATCGCAAAAAGCACCGGTATGAATTTCAATGGCATCGGCGTCGATTTTGTGGGCCACCTTGATCTGATCCAGATCCGGATCGATGAAAATGCAGACTTCCATGCCGGCATTTTTCAACGTGGCCACGGCTTCCCGGATGCTTGCCTGGTGGGTGATCAGATCCAGTCCGCCTTCGGTGGTCAGTTCTTCTCTTTTTTCCGGCACAAGGGTGACGGTATCCGGTTTGATGTCCAGGGCGATGCCCAGCATTTCACTGGTGGCTGCCATTTCAAGGATCAGCCGGGTCTTCACCACCTGGCGCAGGATACGGACATCCCGCTCCTGGATGTGGCGGCGGTCTTCCCGAAGGTGGACAACAATGGCGTCCGCCCCGGCGGTTTCCGCGGCCATGGCCGCCCCTACGGGATCCGGGTATTTGGCCCCTCTGGCCTCTCTCAGGGTGGCCACGTGATCTACATTTACAGCAAGTTCTGCCATGATTACCTCTCCTGTATATCTTCTATCTTTTAAATCGTTTAAAACGCTGCCAGTCCCGGGTTCGTTTCCACCAATCGGAGCAGTTCAAGGCTTTTTTCTTCCATGCGGTGGGCATCAGACTCTCCTTTTTCATGGTCAAAGCCCAGAAGGTGGAGGATGCCGTGGATCAGCAGCTGGGACATGCGTTCTTCAAGGGATATGCCGGCCTGGTCCGCCTCCCGGGCCGCTGTTTCAAGGGAGATCACAACATCTCCCAGCAGTCCCGGTGTGATGTCTGAGAATTCTCCCTCCTGCATGGGAAAGGAAAGTACGTTGGTGGCCTTGTCCTTCCCCCTGTACGTGGCATTCAACTCCCGGACACCGGGATCATCCATGATGACAATGGAGATCTCATGGGCATCACAGCCCAAGGCGTTTAAGATCTGTTCGGTCTTTTGTTCCAGGGGTGGGGTTGGCAGCCTCTCCTCGTGACGGTTGTCTATCAGTATCTTTAGCTGTGCCATTTCTCTCTTTTTTCTTTTCCTGGGTTTTATCCGTATATTCGATACGGGAGTGATAAATGGATGTCAGGATATTGTTGAAGCTCTTGGCGATCTGGTGGAGGTCTTTGAGGGTCATCTCGCATTCTTCCAGCTGACCGTCGGCAAAAATATCGTTGATCAGTTCCTTGACCCGGCCCTGGATCCGGGCCGGTGTC
>JAKSBB010000088.1 GCA_022361315.1 Desulfobacterales bacterium | reverse complement strand
GGTCTTCATCCCCCGGAGCAGCAGGTAGGCTGCCATGGGATGGAGGGTGGCACCGTTGATCTCCCTGAAATGGTAGATCTTTTTAATGAAATCCTTGGGTCCGCAAACCACGCCGCCAAGGGCGTCGGCATGGCCCCCCAGAAACTTTGTGGCACTGTGCAGCACCAGGTCCGCCCCGAGATCAAGGGGGGTCTGATTGATGGGGGTGGCAAAGGTGTTGTCCACCACAACGATGGCACCGGCTTCCCGTCCTGCCCTGGCAAGCCTTGCGATATCCATCACCTTGACGGTGGGGTTTGTGGGAGACTCCAGATAGACCATCCGGCATCCCCGGTTGATCTCGGCCTCAATGGCTTCATGGTCGGTGGTATCGCAGAGCGTGGCCTCAATATTGAACTTCGGCAGAAATTCCTGGAAGATCTTGTTTGTGCCCCCGTAGGTATCTTTCACGGACACCACCCGGTCACCGGGGGACAGCAGGGCAAAGAGTGTACTGCTGATGATGCCCATCCCGGTCGATGCACTGGTGGCGGCCTCTGCCCCTTCCAGCTGCCGGATCTTATCTCCGAACACCGACACCGTGGGGTTGGTATTCCGGCCGTAAATATGACCGGGTTTTTGTTCCAGGGCCACCTGCTGCCACTCATCCACATCCGGGTATCCGAAGGAGACACTGTGAACCACCGGTACCTGGGTGGCCCCCTGCATCAGGTATTCTTCTTCACCGGCCCAGATACATCCGGTACCCAACCCCATCTTCTCACTTTCCATTTCTTTTCTCCTCATCCCGATTGATTTCTCAATTATTTCCATTTCACAAACGGCGCTATTCAGTATGCTCCGGTGACAGGGGCAGTCCGGTCCCGGATTTAATCTCGGAAAGCACCAGGCTTGTAATAATCTGGGCCACCCCCGGAATCACCGAAAGACGGTTCCGCATAAATCCTTCCAGATCCCTGCGGCTTTTAAATACCGCTTTGATCAGATGGTCGAATTCCCCTGTGAGGTAATGACACTCCAGCACCTCGGGAAAGCCCCGGACCTGCCGCTCAAATTCCGTCACATCCGCCTCGGTGTGCCCCTGGAGACGGGTCTGAAAAAAACAGACCAGCTCAAATCCCAGCAGTTCATGGTCAAGTCGCACGGTAAAATCTTTGATAACCCCGGCTTCCTTCAGCCGCTTGAGCCGGGTATGGGCCGCCGGCTGGGACAGATTGATCCGCCGGGCCAGTTCATTGTTGGAGATCCGGCTGTCTGCCTGCATTTCCTTTAATATGACCAGATCGGTTTCATCCAGCTTGATGGTGTGGGTCATCGTTTTCACCTCGAATAGAAGTATAATAAAAAGCCGATTCCAATTAAATATATTTCTTATTAGCACATAAATTTGGAAAAATTCAAATTTTAAACCCCCAAACAATTCATAAATTCTAAGATAATAATATTTTGATCATTGGATTCAAAAGGATTAAAGGCGGTGCCGCTGCAGAGACCATAGCCGCAAGAATTGCACCCGGACCCGTCCCTGTGATATCCGGTTGATTTTATAGAAAACCAGGCGTATAAATCTGAATCACGAAACATTTACTTTAAATAACCGGAGCGAATACCCATGATACCCGTCGACACCATCATCACCTTTTTCACCGCCTCAGCCCTGCTGGCCCTTGTTCCCGGCCCGGACAACATTTTTGTGCTGACCCAGTCGGCCCTCAGCGGACGGTCCGCCGGTATCGTGGTCATGCTGGGTCTTTGTACCGGCCTGCTCTTCCACAGTGCCGCCGTGGCCATGGGGGTGGCTGTCATCTTCCAGACTTCCGTCCTGGCCTTTACCATACTTAAGATGGTGGGTGCCGGTTATCTGGCCTGGCTTGCCTGGCAGGCGTTTCGCGCCCGGGGCAGCGAACTTCAAAGCAGCGGTCAGGAAAGGATTAACCACGGCAGGCTTTACCGCCGGGGCATCATCATGAACATCACCAACCCCAAGGTATCGATCTTCTTCCTGGCCTTTCTGCCCCAGTTTGCAGACCCGGCCAGGGGGCCGATTTCCCTGCAGATCCTCATGCTGGGCGGCTTATTTATCATCTCAACCATTTTGATATTCGGTGGTATCGCCCTGCTGGCCGGCAGCCTTGGCCGGTTGCTGAATAGATCTCCCCGTATCCAGACCATCATGAACCGGGTGGCCGGGGTAGTTTTTCTGGGCCTGGCACTAAAACTGGTAACCACAGAACAATAAGCGTTTACGAACCTATTTCCGGGCAGGAGAAATTTCGTCAAATCATTTGACAGGGAATTCTCCTGCCTGGTATCATTCCTCTCGTTCCATCCCGATATTTCGTAAGAGAACCACCCAGTAATGTGCTGAAATTTGCTACAGCCCTCCCCTATGAACCGGGGCAGGGGCAGATTATATCAACCACAGATTTGGGGGAAAACCATGCCGTTTGCCAATCGTCCCGGAGAAAACGGGCACCTTGACTTCCAAAAGGCCTGCGCCTATCTCTTTTCACCGGATCTTGCCAGGAATCCCGAATTTCGAAATACCCTGGATGCAGGCAAGGTCCGCCGGGCATTCCGGAAAAAAGCCAAACGGTACCACCCGGATCTCCACCGGCATGAGCCGGTTGATATGCGTTACCGCAGGAAAGAACGGTTCATCCGTATCCGGGAATCATATGAATATCTGAGTCTGAGGGTCGGGGACAGCATTGGTCCGGCCGCCCGGACGGAAAAACGGCACAAACAACCGCTGGTAATCGCCGTGGGCGGGGCCAAAGGTGGTATCGGTAAAAGTCTTTTCACAGCCAACCTGGCGGTTCAACTGGCCCGGGAAGGCCACCGAACCGTTGCAGCCGACCTGGACCTCGGCGGCGCCAACCTCCACCTTTACCTGGGCAAACCCAGGCTTCGCCGTACGGTGAACGACTTTCTTCGAAAGAAGACTGCTACCCTGGAAGATACGCTTGAAGAAACCCGGTTCGGTGCGCGCCTCATCGGCGGAGATTCCTCCTGCCTGGGGGCCGGAAACATCGGTTTTGCCAGAAAACTTAAACTGATGCGGGCCATCCGTAATCTGGACACCGATGTGGTGGTGGCAGATCTTGGCGGGGACACCGCATTTAACGTCCTGGACTTCTTCCTTTCCGCAGACATCGGTTTGGTCATGACCACCTGCGACCCGGCCGCCTATCTGGACGCCTATGCCTTTATAAAGACGGCTCTTTACAGAAAGCTGAACCGTATTTTCGGCCCGGAATCCTTTTATAAAGGCCCCACCGATCCGGCACTCCGCCGGCTGATCCGGGATGCCACCATGGCTGCCGGCAGTTCCGATCTGCAAACGATTCCGGCCCTTCGCAAGGAACTCCGGCAAAAAGCCAGGGCCGGCCTGCCCCTTCTGGACCGGGTGCTTGCAGATTACCGCCCCTTTATCCTGGTCAACCG
>JAKSBB010000395.1 GCA_022361315.1 Desulfobacterales bacterium | reverse complement strand
TTATGCAGACCTATAATCCCGACCATTTCACTATCGAGGCCTCCCGCCGTCAGGATTATTTGGACTTTTTCAATCACGAAGCCCCTTTTAGGAGGGCATTGATGTACCCGCCCTATTCGCGGATGGTACAACTTAAAATTTCCGGCCGGGATGAGAAGAATACTGCAGCCCATGCCCGTGCCGTTGCTGCTGTGCTGAATCGTCTGATCCCCCAATGCTGCGGGGAAGATGTTCAGGTTCTTGGACCCATTGAGGCGGCCATTCAGAAAATATCAGGCCGGTTCCGCTGGCAGATTCTTATGAAAAGTGCCTCTGCCGGTTGTCTGAACCGGATGGTGACCGCCCTGGTCGCAACCCCGGAGATCAGCCGGGTCAAGGCGGTCACCATTGCCGTTGATGTGGATCCTTATTTCTTGATGTAAGCGGCTTTCGAATGCGAAAACCGGCTACACGTACAATTTGTTAAAGAACAGATAGGGCCCCAGGTTGTCATAGTGGTCCTTGGACAGGAATTCCGCCGTCAGGTAGCGGCCGTTCCTGGCAAGCACCCGGACATCCTTGGTGACCACGGATTGTTTGGCATCATCCAGGACAAACTCCACCTCCAGGTTGATGCCGGGCAAAATGTCCTGCTCCAGATTGGTCCTGAGGGTGACGCCTTCGGAGTTGAGTTTCTGGATCACCATTTTTCCGGCGCAGCGTTTGCCGTTCCGGACGGAGAAGGTGCCGGCCAGGTTGGTGTTCTTATCTTTGCCTGACCGTTTCTCAAGGACGGCCAGGTAAGTGTGGCCGCACCGGCAGGTATACTTCACCCGGGTAATGCGCTTGATCAGTTTATATTCAGACAATTGCAAAATTTTGGTTCGTCTGCATTCGGGGCAGGTTAGGCGGGCCGTATCAAGGCTGCTGATTTTCACCCGTTGTTCCATAATGATCTCTCCTCATTGGGGTTGCTGAAACTTAGTCAGGAATTGTTAAATACATTTTTTGTGCCACAATAAATATATAGATTGATATGTTTGATTTTATTTAATATATTTAATTCATGGTTAAATATCATTGTCTGTCGGGCCAAAATATGATGTTATTTGACATGTGGTTGTTAAATTTAATTATTAGGACTATATTTCATGGATGATCGCGAAGAGGCGCTACGCCGAATTGATTATGAGTTGTTCAAAGAGTTGGATCCGGATGCCCTTCAGAAGAAATTTCTCAATGCCCTTCTGAAAATCCAGAATGTACAGCGGGGGTCCATCTGGGTCAAAAAAGGGAAGACCTACGTGTGTGTGGAAGCTGCCGGGGCGGAAAGTGAAAATATCATTGGTGTGGAACTGGAGGCCAGCCATCCCTCCATCGTAGGCTGGGTCATTGAAAATGGTAAGATGACCATTGCCGAAACCGGCAGTGACCGCAGGCACAATAAAGAGGTGGAGGAAGATTTCGACGTTAAGAGCAGCCAGATTCTCTGCTTTCCCCTTTTTCTGATGGAAAAAGAAGTATACGGCGCGGTTCAGGTCATAGACACCACCTATGAAAAGAATCGTCTCAACCTGGATACCGGATATCTTGAACCCCTCCAGACCCTGGTGGATATCTGCTCCATCGCCATGAGCAATGCCATTCTTTTCTCCATGGAACGCAAGCGTGCAGCCCATCTGAAATCCGCATTGTCCCGAATGCGTAAGGACAACTCCATCATTGGGCAGAGTGAATCCTTCCACAAGAGTATGGAATTGGTCCGCAGTTATGCGGATACGGATTTCCACGTCCTCATCACTGGGGAGAGCGGCACCGGTAAGGAATTGGTGGCAGAGCAGCTGCATAAGGGCTCCGGCCGGGCCAAGAAGCCTTTTCTGGTCCAAAATTGTTCCGCTATCCCTGAAACCCTGTTGGAAAGTGAGCTGTTCGGATATAAGAAGGGCGCCTTTACCGGGGCGAATAAGGATAAGGCCGGGATGTTTGAGGCGGCCAACGGCGGGACCGTGTTTCTGGACGAAATCGGGGACATGCCCATGAGTATCCAGGCGGGGTTACTGCGGGTGCTGCAGAAAAACGAGATCAAGCCCCTGGGGGAAACCCGGGTGAGGCATATTGATGTCCGGATTGTGGCC
>JAKSBB010000708.1 GCA_022361315.1 Desulfobacterales bacterium | reverse complement strand
TCAGGAATTTCGGCTACGATAAAAATCACCGCACCTATTTAGGCGCTGCCCAGTCCCTGCTGGTTTATGATGCCGGCATTGCCTTCCCGGCGGACACGCCCTTTACCACCCTGATTCGAAAACTGACGGTGAACGGTACCCCGATTTTCGGCCCGGGTGCGGTGGATGCGACCACCGATAAACCGGTCCGGTTCAAGCATTCCGAAAACACACTGCGATTCGACTATGCCGGTCTCTTTACCGACGTCGCCTTCGGCAACCAATACGCCGTGCAGCTGGAAGGCCTGAACCCTGATTTTTCCGGCTGGGACAAGGCGGCATACAAGGAGTACACCAATCTTGAGCCAGGACAATACCGGTTCTGTGTCAAATCCCGAAACCTGTACGGTGTCCAGAGCGATACCGCGGAATTTCATTTCCGGATTCTGCCGCCATGGTGGGAAACTTGGTGGTTCTACCTTACGGAAATCTCCCTGCTGATCCTTCTGGTACTGGCCTCTTTTCTGCTGAACCGGTCCGGAGAGGTTTCAAGGTTTACCAAAATCCTCACCTTTGTCACCCTGGTGGTGGTGTTTGAATCCATCATGTTTGTGGCCGAGCCCTTTGCCGAAGCCTTCGGCGGCGGGGTACCCGTTGTCCAGCTCCTGCTGAACATCGGACTTGCCATGATGCTCCAGCCCTCCCAGGAACTGATATCCCAATTGCTCATTGAACGACGTAAAAAGCGCAGATACAAGATTACCTTTGACGCGGACGGCCAATGGCAGGGCGGTGTCCATATCCTCACCCGGGTCAGAAACATAGAAGACGTCGTCCCATGGTGCGACACCTTTAAAAAAGAGTACGGGGATATCGACAGAAAATACCGGCGGTACGTGCTGAACGACTGGGAGCTGGACAGTGAAGAGAAAAAAGACCTGCTTGCGGAAATGGAAGATCTGCTCACGGTCCTGCTGGTGTTCCGGCGGCAGATCCTGCCCGGCCGGCCCGACCGTTTTTCCTCCCTGGGCACCCGCGTGGGCCACAGGTTCACCGTCCGTATCCACCCCCGCCACTGGCTTGGCGAAGGTGTGGTGCCGGACTGCAGCCCCTTTACACTGGATGCCTTTACCCGGTGGCTGCACACCACGGTGACGGATATGACCGCGATGCTGGATACATACGCATCCGCACTGGAAGACCAGGTGCTGTCCGAAGGGGAAACCAACCGGCTGCTGGGTCAGACCGAAGCCATGATCTGCGATATGCTGGGTGCCATGTACGATATCCACATGAGTTTTGACGATTGACAACCGGCAGGGGGTTGACCTATACTTTTCGTAAGCCGAAAACCATCCCCCACAATGAGGTTTTAATGAAAAAAATCAATGTGTCCTGCGGTATCACCTGGGTTGAAATTCCTGAGGCAGATTTTTACCTGCTCTGCGGCTGCCCCGCCGACAGTGTGAAGCACCTGATGAAGAAGGGGCTGATCGTCCCCACGGAAAAAAACGGGGTGCCCTGCGAAACCGGCCCCAATGCCATCCTCCTGTCGGACCTTTCCATCCAGAAGGGCAATTTCGCAAACCTGTCCGAATTCCCCATCCTCCAGATGCTGTACCGCCAGGGTATGATTCTGCCCGGCCATCCCAATAATTCGGGGCAGAAACCCATGCTCATCGGCCTGCCCGACCAGGTCCGTGCCCAGGAGCAATACATTTACCGGGGGAACTACGGCCTGGTTTCAAAAGAAGAACTGCAGCAGGCAGGGGTCGCAGCCGAGGTGGCCGAAGAGATGATGCGGCTGAAACTCCGCTTTGCCTTCGGCAATATCCGGGACACCAATGAACTGGTGGATGTCCGGCCCGTGGGCAAAGGGCCCATGGCCCTGAAAAACGGGGTCACCCTGGAACGCCTGGGTCTGAACGTCTACAAGATCACCCACGGGGAGGACTCCCTTGTGGTGAATATGAACCTGGGCGCAGAGGAAACCTATGAAGCCCCCTTCATGCTCGGAGCCTATCATATCCGGAAGCAGTACTTTTCCGTGGTGCATATCGGGGAAGGAGACGGCTGGGATATCAACCGGGGCTGCATGTCCAGCGTGATTACCTTCCAGGGACGACTCTTTCTCATCGATGCACCGCCCAATATCCAGCATATCCTCACCGCCCTGGGGTTCAGCATCAACGAGGTGGAGGGTATATTCCACACCCATGCCCACGACGACCACTTTTCCGGTCTCACCACCCTGATCCGCTCCGGCCGCCGCATCAAGTATTTTGCCACCCCCCTGGTCCGGGCATCGGTGGTGAAGAAACTCTCTGCGCTCATGTCCCTTGATGAAGAGCGGTTTGCCGACTTTTTCCATATCATTGACCTCCATGAGGACCAGTGGAATAACATTGACGGCCTTGAAGTCAAACCCGTCTTCTCCCCCCACCCGGTGGAGACCACCATCATGTTTTTCCGGACCTTCTGGGAGGACAGGTACAGAACCTATGCCCATATGGCCGATATCATCAGCTTCGGGCTGCTGGAAAAGATGACCACGGACCCGCCGGAGAACACCCGGATTTCCACCGCCCTCTACGACAAAACCCGGGCGGTGTACCTGACGCCTGCCGACATAAAAAAACTGGACAACGGCGGGGGGATGATCCACGGGGTGGCCGAGGATTTCACCAACGACACCTCCGCCAAAATCCTCCTGAGCCACAGCGCCCTACCCCTGAGTGCCGCCCACCGGGACATCGGATCAAATGCGGTGTTCGGCACCGAAGACATCCTCATTCAGACCGAGCAGGATTACAACCGGCGCAGCGCCTACGAGTTTTTAACTTCTTATTTCCCCGAAGTGCCGAAGCACCAGATCATGATGCTGGTGAATGCCCCCATTGAAACCTACAATTCCGGCTCCATCCTCATACGCAGGGAAGAAAAAAACAAAGATGTTTTCCTGATCCTTTCCGGGGTGCTGGAGTACATTGACATCAACACGGATACCATCCTGACCCAGTCGGTGGGCTCTCTGGTCGGCGAATATTTCTGCGTGATGGAGCAGCCCTCCAAAGGCACCTTCCGATCTGCAAGTTACGTGGACGCCCTTCGGATTCCCGGGGAAACCTTCAAACGCTTTGCCCACACCAACCGGCTGGACCAGAAAATCAAAACCATCTATGCCAACCACCAGTTTCTGCAGAATACCTGGCTTTTCGGCCATATGATCTCCTATCCCATGCTCACCCTTGTGGCGGACGCCATGACCCAGGAAACCTGTGATGCGGGGAAAACCTTTCGCTTCGGCAGCACTCCGGAACTCATTGTCCTGCAATCCGGCGAACTGCGGATTCCGCTTGGCAAAACATCCATCGACCTGACCACCCCCGGCGATTTTGTGGGTGAGGGAAGTATCATCGCCCCCACCGGCGATACCTATGAGGCATTGGCTGTCCGGCCCTCGGTATTTAAACGCATCCCCGGTGATGTCCTCAAGAATATCCCCATTATCCAGTGGAAACTCATCAGTATGCACGACGCCAGGACCCGGTTTATCCCCGAAGCCCCCACCGAACTGGCGGCAGATTCCTCGGATACCGGTGTGATTCTCAAGTGGCAGGACAACAGCAACAATGAAACCGGCTTCAAGATCATGAGAAAAACCGGAGAGGACAACGCCTATCAGACCCTGGCCGTTGTATCTTCGGATATAACCTGTTACGTTGACACCACCGCCCGGTCCGGCAGCAGCTACGGCTACCTGGTAAAATCCGTTAACGCCGCCGGTGAATCCCAGGGCAGTAATGCAGTGGAGATTGGGGTTTAGGCCGGACAACCGGATCAGGCGGGCGGCCATCATTCATAAGACCTTCTAAGGAACCGAGGGCCAAATGCCCGACAGACATTTTTCAGGCAAACAACTTTCGGGCAGCGGCAGGGTTCCGGATGCCATGCAGATCACCGTTCAGGCCCTGCAGCATGTGATCGTCCTGTTTTCCGGCATCATTCTGGTGCCGGTTATCCTGATCAACTTTTACCGCATTCCGGACGCCGAAGGATACCGCTTCATCTTCATGACGGGGCTGGTGTCGGCGGCGGCCACCCTGATGCAGGTCATCCGCTACCGGCAGTTCGGTTTGGGCGCCCCCATGTTCATGGGGACCTCCGGGGCCTTTCTGGCCTGTGCCCATGCCGCCATTACCCAGGGGGGGCTGAACCTGTTGTCCAACCTGGTGCTCATGACCGCACCGCTTTACTTCCTGTTCGGCTTCAGCCTCCGCTATATCCGCCGCATCATCACGCCCACGGTGGGCGGGGTGGTCATCATGCTGGCCATGGCCGGCCTGCTCAGGGACGCCACCCATGTCTGGACCGGTGATATGACCGTTGACGGCCATGAGGCCTTTATCCGTATTCTCATCGGTGTCCTCACCATTGCCGTCGTGATCCTGGCGGAATGGATCGGCGGCCGGCGCTACCGCCCATGGACCCTGGCCCTGGGGATGCTGGCCGGCTGCATCACGGCCTGGTTCTTCGGGGAGGTGGATCTGTCCAGGGTCTCCACGGCGGCCTGGGTGGGCCTTCCCGACACCCTGTTCGCCGAGTTTGTCTTCGAACCCACACCGGCCTACTGGATGGATTTTGTCACCTTTTCCATCGCCGTCATGGTCACGGCCATCAAGTACACCGGGGATGTCATGGCCCTGGACCAGGTGAGGTTCCCCGGCCGCAGGGTCCTGGACTATGATGCCCTTAAAGGCGGCCTGTTTGCCAGCGGCGCCTCTGCCGCTTTGGCCGGATTGTCAGGGGGCATGCCCGCCACATCCCACTCCCCCAATACCTCCCTCATGGGCATGACCGGGATCGCTTCCCGGCGGATCACCCTGGCCGGCACCCTGCTTTTGACCATTATTATCCTCTCCCCCAAAACCACCATGCTGCTCATGAGTATACCGGAACCGGTGGCGGGGGCCGTGGGGGTGGTGCTGGTGAGCCATCTCTTTGCCACGGGCATGCGGCTGGTGGCGGGCAAAGAACTGAACTTTCGAAACGGTTTTATCGCAGGACTGTCCCTCTGTGTGGGCCTGCTCATCGGCAGCGGCTACTTCTTCCCCAACGCCTTCCCCGAATACCTGGCCCCGGTGGTCACCAACGGCTTTGCCGTGGGGGGGATGCTGGCAGTAATCCTCACCCTGCTTACCCGCCTGCAGATGGGCCGGGGTATTTCCTTTAAGGTGCCTCCCCGGGTGGATGAGCTCGGCACTGTGCACAAACAGGTGGCGGAGTTTGCCGATACCTTTGACCTGAACCGGGCCGTCACCTCACGGCTGGACCTGGCCTGCGAAGAGGTCTTCGTTCACATGGTGGGAGAATCAGAAAAGAATAACACTACCCAGGAGATCCTGTTCCGGTTGCGCAGTACAAAGAGAAAGATCTTTGTGGATGCCTGCTGCGGCACCCGTATCGAAGATGTCTCCCTGGACCCGGACAATGCCGAACTTCCCGGCGACCTTGAGACCATCAAAGAGAGTGATTTCAAATCCATCGGCCTGATGCTGCTGGGACATATCGCCAAGAATATCGAGCATATCCACATCAATGACTTTGCCTTTGTGGGGTTTGAAATTGAGCGAAAGGAAAGTAAACGTTGAGCCGGTAGATATCTTGACAACATGTATCCCAGAGGATACAATTCTCATTATGAAATATACCATTGAAACCACAAAGCAGTATGATAAATGGTTCAAAAAACTTAAAGATTCTTTACTAAGAATTAAGATCTTGGCGAGGCTCAGTAGGGTTGAAAACGGCAACTTCGGGGATTTTAAGCAACTCGGCACAAATCTTTTTGAACTTAGATTCTTTTTCGGACCAGGTTTCAGGATTTACTATACGATACAGGATGGAAAAGTCGTCATCTTATTGGTGGGCGGCGACAAGTCCAGCCAACAAAAAGACATCGAAAAAGCCGAAGCGCTTTTGCTTTTAAACGAAAAAGGGGGCGAGCAATGACCTTAGAAAAAAAACCTTTCGATATCGCAGAACACCTTGAAACCCCTGAAGAAATCCGGGCCTTCTTAAAGGAAGTCTTGGATACCGGCGACGAATCCGATTTTATCCACGCCTTAAGTGTCGCAGCC
>JAKSBB010000955.1 GCA_022361315.1 Desulfobacterales bacterium | reverse complement strand
TTTTATTTTTTAAAACTGATGAGAGATTATCCGGATGCGAAATTCGTGTTTACCGGTGGCACAGGGGAACTGACAAAACAGGCATATAAATCTGCGGATGTGGCCAAACGGCTATTTGTAGAACTCGGTATTGATGTTGAGCGTATTTTGTTTGAATCGAACTCCAGAAATACATTTGAAAACGGTGTCAACAGTTATAACCTGGTCAACCCCAAGCCCGGTGAGAACTGGGTGTTGATAACCACGGCCTGGCATATGCCCCGGTCCGTGGGCATTTTCGAAGAACTTGGATGGCCGGTAATTCCCTTTCCCGTGGACCATCGGACAGCCCCTGCCGGCAGCGAAGTTTCAGGGTTAAAACTGACCTGGGATTTTTTGAACAATCTGGATGCCCTTCAAACCGGTATCAAGGAATGGGTCGGGCTGGTAGCCTATTATCTGGCCGGAAAAACATCCGCTTTGTTTCCTCCGGCGGGAGGTGTTAAATGAGCACGCCGGTTCGTCCTGCAGTGGGGGTGGCCGTTATGGTTTTCCGGGAGGGGAAGGTATTGCTGGGCAGGCGTAAGGGGGCCCACGGCAGCGGCACCTGGGCCTTTCCGGGGGGACATTTGGAGTATGGAGAATCCATAGAGGAATGCGCCCGGCGGGAGGTGATGGAAGAAACAGGGCTTGAGATCGGCTGTACCAGTCACCAGGCATTTACCAACGACGTTTTTGTGAACGAGAACAAGCATTATGCAACGCTCTTCGTCCGGGCCGAACATCGATCCGGAGAGGCTGAGATCATGGAGCCGGATAAATGCGAAGAATGGGCGTGGTTCCGATGGGGGCAGTTCCCGGAGCCGTTGTTTCTCTCCCTGAAAAATCTTCTGGCCCAGGGGTATCAGCCGGAACCGGACCAATAAGCAAAGCAGTCTGCCGTAAAGCTGCTATTCAAGCGGGCAGACTGCTTTGCTGTTTTTTTACTCCGCTTCGGGGATAAACTCCGGCGCCGTCATGGCCAATACCGCGTATCCGCCCTGGACGTTTCTAACCCGGTCAAACCCCATTTGGTTCAGGAATACCTGGCATTCGTAGGATCTGGCTCCGGTGCCGCAGATCAGGAACAGGTCTTCATCCCGGGGCAATTCTTCAAACCGCTGTCGCAGTTCCGACTGGGGGATATTCAGCCACCGGTTGCCGTGACGGGAGATGAAGGGGGCTGCCTCTGACGGGTCCCGGAGATCCAGTACGCGGATCTCTTCTTTTTCAAATAATTCCAGGAAATCCAGCATATCAATGGGGGTATTCCGGCCTTCAAAGATATTGTCCAGGACGTTACCCGCATTGTTGATGATATCCATGGCCGAGGCCAAGGGCGGGGCGTATCCGGTTTCAAGGACACAGACATCATCCACATCCAGACCGGTGCCCAGCAGGGGGGCGATGGCGTCCACCCGGGCCTTGACTGCATCGGACTGCGCGCCGATGGCTTCCACCCCGAGGATCTTCCGGGTGGCCCGGTCCGCAATGAGCTGAATGAACATGAATTTGGATTCCGGGTAAAAATGGGCCCGGTCGAACTGGGCCACCAGGGCATGGACCGGGTCAAATCCCGCAGCCTTGGCCTGGGCTACCGTCAGTCCGGCGGTGGCCGCGCCCATATCAAACACCTTGATGCAGAAGGTGCCCACGGTGCCCTTGAATTGCGAGGCCCTGCCGTGGATGTTGTTGGCGATGATCCGGCCCTGGCGGTTGGCAAGGGAGCCCAGGGGCATGGTGATGTTTTCTCCGCTCACCAGGTTACGCATTTCAATGCAGTCTCCGCCGGCGTAGATATTCGGATCTGTGGTTCTCAGATTACGGTCCACGATAAGGGCGCCGCTGTTGCCCACGGCTAGGCCGGCCTCGGAGGCAAACCGGGTATTGGGGCGCACACCCGCGGACATGACCACCAGGTCGCAGGCCAACGCCTCACCGTCGATTTCCACCCCGGTGACACCGGTATCCGGATCGCCTAAGATCCGGGTGACCTGTTTGGAAATCATCACCTGCACCTCGTTCTTTTCCAGCTGATTTTCCACCATGCGGGCAATGTTTTTGCCTATGGCTGCCGGCAGCACCTGGTCCGCCATCTCCACCAGGGTGGTTTCCACCCCCCAGAGATCCGTGAGTGCCTCGGCCATTTCAATACCGATGGCACCGGCACCGATCACAACGGCTTTTCCCACGCCGCCCTGGGCAATCATTTCTTTGATATGCTTGGCGGAATGAAGGTTGGAGACGGTGCAGACCCGGGGGAGGTCCGCCCCCGGAATCGGCGGTGTAATGGGGGTGGCACCGGCGGCAATGACCAGTTTGTCATAGGCCAGCGCCTCTTCCGTATCATTGTCCAGGTGTCTGACAATCACCTGTTTCTCCGCCCGGTTGATGGCCGTGGCTTCAACCCTGGGAATGATTTGAATGCCCTTGCATGTCTTGAAAAACTCCGGATCACGAACCGCATGGGAGGTTGTGGAGAAGAGTTCTTCGATATCCGTGATATCGCCGCCGATATAATAAGGGATGCCGCATCCCCCGTAGGAAATGAGACTGTCTCTGTCAATAACTGTTATTTCTGCTTCCGGGTCCAGCCGTCTCAGGCGGCAGGCCACTTTGGGCCCTAAGGCCACTGCGCCTATGATGATGATTCGTTTTGCCATTTTATATCCTTCGAAGCGCCTGGTGGGCGCTGCTTGTTAAAAAAGAATAACTTAGTCTGTTTTCTTTAGTTTTCAATGGGGAAAAGGGGTAAATCAGATTTTTTTTCTGATCAGTGTTTCAAGGCCATCAGTATTCCTACAGATGTGGCAATATTATCCAAGATGGCGCCGAATTTCTGTGACAGAATCTCCACGCAGAATATAAATAAATTAAACATCCAAAGGGAGATTAAAGAATGAAACACCAGATATCCGCATGGGCCAACCTGACCCTGGCCATGATTATCGTCGGCAGTTCCGTGGTTTTCGGTAAGGTGATCACAGCGGAATTTCCGGTTTTCCTGGCATCATGCATCCGGTTTGCCATTGCTTCGGCAGTCATGCTGCCGCTGTTGATTAAAACGGAAGGCGGCTTTTACAAACCCGACCGCAAAGATTTGACTCGTCTTCTGGGAATGGCCTTTTGCGGGCAGTTTGTATTCACGGCGCTGGTGCTGCTGGGACTCCGGTATACCTCTGCCATTGAAGCCGGTATTATTACCAGTACCTCTCCGGCTATGATGGCGGTGGTGGCCTTTATCCTGTTCAGGGAGCGGCCGGGCGTATTTCAGATGGTGGCCGTACTTTTGGCTGTGGGCGGGGTAATCAGTGTCAACGGTCTTACCGGAGGCGGCCTTTCCACAGCGCATCTGACCGGTAACCTGATGATGGTGGGGGCGGTGGTGGGGGAGGCCGTCTTTCTGCTCATGCGGAAAAGCATCTCCCCGGCCCTGTCGAATATGGCGTTAACGGCTTATCTTTGCTTCGCCGGATTTGCCATGTTTCTTCCCTTTGCCCTGTATCAAAGTTTAACATTTGATTTTTCAGCGGTAAGCAAAGGGGCCTGGCTGGCAATGATATATTTCGGGGCTGTGTTTACGGTACTTGCCTATATCCTCTGGTTCAGAGGGGTGTCCCGGGTGTCCGGAGCCGTGGCCGGTATCTTTACGGCGGTGATGCCGGTGAGCGGGGTAGTGTTGTCCTGCCTCTTTCTAAAGGAAGTCTTTACTTCCTCCCACGGGATTGGGATGGCAATGGTATTGTCCGGTATCTTCATCATGGCGCTGGCTCCCCGGAAAAAATCCGCCGGGGTACCATCAGAAGGGGTATCCGAGACATTATAGAAATCGGGCAAAAGGTCAGGCCCCCGGCCGCAGTTTCTCCAGCAAGGCCTGATAGGCCTCGTTGATTTCCACAAACCGGTCATGGTCACCCCCCTTATCCGGGTGGTGCTCCCTGGCCAGTTTCCGGAATCGCCGGGTCAGGTCCCTTTTACTCATCTGTTTCAGTTCTTCCCTGGAAATACTGAATAATTCCCGGGCCCTGGATTTGGACACCGAAGGTTTGGGGGGCTGATTCATGTATTGGCGGCGAAACCAGAAATCCCTTTCCATATCCTCAAGGAGCATGGTGTCTTCGTAGGTGTGGTCAAAGAACATGATCACGTATCGGATCATATGTTCATGGAGGCGGTCCTTGAGCCGGAACAGGGAGAGGTTCAGGGTGCAGAGTTCCTGAATAAAGTGGGTCTCCACCTTATCCTGATCCAGGACGTGGGGCATCTTTTTCGCCAGAAATCCTTCAAAGAAACGCTGGAGGTCAAATACGGTGTATACGTATGATTTCAGCTCTTTGGGTTTAAGGCAGATTTCCTGGGCCAGGAAGTTCTGTTCGATTTCATCCCGGGACTTGTTGCGGAACTGCTTGAATAGTGCCGGCGGCATGGCAGCCAGGGGCCCCTGGTCCATGTTGCCGAATTTCAGGAAATGGGCCCGGCGTTTATCAAAGGCGTGGGTGGACAGGGCCAGGGCATCTTTTTCCTTCTTTGTGAGCCGGACAAACTTACCACCCCTGTCCCTGAAGGCCTCTGTGGCCCGCCGGATACCGGGGCGGATGAAGGGCCAGAACAGATTTTCCAGGTGGTCTGCGTCAAAGGTTGTGGCGGACCGGGCCACCCGGTCCGCCAGTTCCGGGCAGACATACCAGGCATTTCCTCCGGGATAGTCGATCCATTTCCCGGGGTGAGATCCCAGGTTACAGATATCCCGGGAGGCAAACGCATTTCCGTCGGGGACGGATTCCCTCAGGATGTAGGTCAACTGACGGTGGCGGACGACTCTGGCAAGATACACGGTTAACTGTTCCCCGGCGAAGGGGTTTCCGCCTCAGAGGGCATCTGTTCAAGAATCCTGTTTTTTACCCCTTCGGGCAGGGGGACCAGGTCCGTTGTTTCCACTTCGGGCGGGTCCAGGCGTTTCAGCACCCGGTGGATCAGGGTCAGCTGGCGTTTGTATTCCCGGCAGAGGTGACACATCATCAGATGGAAGCGGATGCCGATCCGTTTGGTCAGGGGGAGGCGTGTATCCAGGCCCTGGGAGACCAGGGCGGAAACGTCTTTGCATCTGAATGTCCAATGGTTTATCATGCTGCCTCTCCTTTGCCATCTCTCTTTCCCGGCCACCGTGTCTGGATGCATTTTCTCATCAGGGACCTTGCCCTGTGGAGAATCACCCAGCAGTTTGTCGGGGTGATGCCCAAGACCTTACAGATCTCTTCGGTGGGGGCATTGTCCAGGGTACGCAATGACAATACCCGGGACTGTTTTTTGGGTAGGCTTTTCAGGCATTCTTTCACCATGTCCAAAAAGGATTTTTGTTCCAGAAGGTCTTCCGGTGTGTCAGGCCACGGGGTCGGGCCGTCTTTCCATTGGCCTTTCCTGTCGAACCAGTCTTCGGGGTTCTCCTGGTCGGCCGGAAGTTCCACCATGGCGCTTTCCCTGTATTTTTTTCGCAGCCAGTCCAGGATCTTATGCTTTAAAATACCGGTGAGCCACGTTTTTTCCGTGGATTTCCCTTTGAAGTTGTCCCTGGACCGCAGGGCGGCCATAAAGGTTTCCTGAACCAGATCCTGGGCGATGGTTTCATCCCTGACCCGGACCAGGGCCATGGTGTAGAGATAATCCCCGTGGGCGGCAACCCAGGAACGGGCCGGGGTGAGTGTATGTTGTTTTGCCATCTTACCTCCTTTCAGGAGTGGGCACCTTCATTCTTGTACGCGAGGGTCTCAAGTGTGATCAGATTGTATTCCCGGGTGCCCAGGCCGATATCACCGGCATAGGCCAGCTGGTGCTCCCAGTCCACATCCGGATAGAGTCCCCTGAACTTATCCTCTCCGGGGCCGTGGTTGCAGGAAAGGGTTGTACCGGCCGGTGCCTGCTGGCGGTTCACCAGATCTGCACTGGCCTGGTCGATGGCCACAGGGTCCAGTGAGGCCACCACACCGATATCATTGCATATGGGCACCTCGGAGTAGGGGAGGCAGTCGCACTTGGGGGTGACATTGGTAATGAAGTTGATGAAAAACGCCTTACCGGCTTTATTCTGCAGGACACCCGCCGTATACTCCATCATCTTTTCCAGGAAGACGGGTACGGTCTGGTTCCATTTGATGTTAATGGATTCCGTGGGGCAGCGGACAATACATTCGGCACATCCGATGCAGTCATCTTTCCGGATATAGGCCTTTTTTTCCTGGAGATATATGGCTTCCCCAGGGCAATAGGCGGCGCATTGGCCGCAGCCGATACAGGTTTTGCGTTTGATTTTCGGGCTGACGTTGGAGTGCTGATCCAGTTTGCCCCGGCGGGAGGCGCAGCCCATGCCCAGGTTTTTCAGGGTGCCGCCGAAACCGGACAACTCATGGCCCTTAAAATGGGCCACGGAAACCAGGGCATTGGCGTTGACAATTTCCGCACCGATGAACACCTCGTTGCATTGTTTCAGGTCCACCTGCACCCGGGCTTCGCTTTTGCCCAGCAAACCGTCTGCGATCACCACCGGGGCGCCGTCCATGGATGAATAGGAAAATCCGTTTTCCACGGCGGTTCTGATGTGGGACACGGCATCGGACCTGGCGCCCACGTAAAGGGTGTTGGCATCGGTGAGAAAAGGTGATGCATCTGCCTTTCTGAGGGTCCGGATAATTTTCCGGATAAAGGTGGGGCGGATGTAACCGGTGTTGCCCCGCTCTCCAAAATGAACTTTTACGGCGGTAAGATCGTTTTCTGAAATCACCGTATTGATCCCGGCCATGGTGACCAGGCGTTCCAGTTTGCTGGGCAGATTCTCCCGGGATGTGGCGGTAAGATCCATGAAATAAACATCAGCAGCCATGTGGGTCTCCTTTTGGGTCAGCCTAAAAACCCAACATAAGGCATTGCCTGATGAAATTCAATACCGGACCCCAACGGATGACCGGACCAATGGATACGTCTAAGATACCGCCGTTGCGGGTTACATGGTCTGCAGCAGCCGGAACAGGGTCCGCCGGGCCAGAATATCACCCGATACAATTCCCACCACCTGATTGTCTTCAACAATGGGCATGGCGGAGATTTCGTGGTGTTCCAGCATACGGATGCATTCCAGAATGGTGGCCTCCGGGCCGGTGTAGACCACATCGGCGGTCATAATCTTCGTTAAAGGCGCATCCATGGGCAGCTTCAGGGCCGTGGCCCGGGTGATGTCCCAGTTGGTGACGATACCGATGAGTTTGCCTTTCTCCGAAACCACGGTCACAATGGAAAGATGGGAGTCCACCAGAAGATCGGCGGCATCGGCAATGCTTTTGTCCAGGCTGATGGTGGGGGCCTCGGCCATGACATCCCTGGCCGTCCTTGATTTTTCCTTGGCCGCGATCCGCTGGATACTGATCTTTTCCGCAATTTCACAGGGCAGGCTGTCCGCATCCCGGCACAGGCCGTCCACCAGTTCTTCCATATTCCGGCGGATCACGGTTTCAAGCTTGTCCACAGCCGCCTTCCGCCGTTGTTCCGCCAGCACCTGGAAATCATGGCCGTTCTTATTCAGCCATTCCTGAATACCATTGGGATGACCCAGAAGGTCCTTGGGGATGAAGAGGTGGTCCGGGGTGGGAATCATCCGTTCATGGGCCGCATAGATCACACCGCCGGAGTTGACCAGGTAATCCGTGGCAATGAGAATCCCCTTGTCCCGGTATACGTGGCGTTCCATCCGCCGCCGCTCGGATTTCCTGGCCGGGTTGGGGGAATAGGTGTTGGCCCCTTCCACGATGACCCGCCAGTTTCCCATACGGTCGGTGGTCATGGAGGGGCCGGTGGCATCGTTGACATCCAGGTAGTTAAACACCGGAGAGGCCGGGACCAGGCAGAAGGCGGACTCTGTTAGAAGGTTGTCGGCACTGTTGGAGAAGATGGTCTTTGCTGCCTGCCCCGGGTTGGTCGTTTCTCCGTGCATGATGTGTTCGTGGTAATAGTCCCGGGCCACCACACCCGAGGTCTGCCACATGTCAAATAGCTGCTGCCAGGGCAGGCCGTCCCGGTTGAGCAGGTAGCCCGTGGCATCACTGATACCTTTGATTAAGGGCGCCTGTCCCGGGGCATATTCGTGGAAAATCCGTGCCACATGGGCGCCAACGGCACCGAACCCCTGAATCAGGATGTCCAGGTCTTTTTCCTCAGGGATGTCCATATTACGGAACTGGGGCAATTGGCGAAGTCTTGGCATGTGTTCAAGCAATGCCTTGAAGGCCACCACCACACCGTTGGCGGCCCCGCCCAGTTCATCAATGCGGTTGCCCCCCATGTCCGCCGGCTTGGATACCACGTTGTTCAATCCGTTTTCAATGGCAAAGGTTTTCATGTCCGCATCGTTGGTGCCCACATCCGGACCCGGGATATAGATGTCCTTATACCTTTTCAGTAACCGGCCGAATCCCCGGACAATATCGTGGCGTTCCGCATCATCCATGCCGTCGGGGCAGACAATGCCGGATTTGCCGCCGCCGAAGGGCAGGTCGGCGGCGGCGTTTTTAAGGGTCATCCCCCTGGCCAGGTTGTGGATGATATCCGGGGTAATATCCGGCAGCATCCGGGTTCCCCCCATGGAGGGCTGCCCCATGGCCAGGTTGTCCACCACCAGGTAGCCGCCGATCTGTGACTCGCTTTCCCGGTCCCACATACAAACCACCAGACGGGGACCCAGGCGGTCCACACGGATGCCTAACCGCTGGAGCCGGTCCACATCAAGGGGGCCGAACTCCAGGAAGCAGAACGGACCGTCGGTGATCCGCCGGTTTTTCCGTACACTTTCCGGCAGGGCTTCTTCCAGGAATGCTTTCATCTTGTCGGGTATCATGGCGCCTCCTTAGGGGGTAAGGGGTTATCCTAATGAAGATGCTGTGCCGCAACCACGGGCACGCCGGATTTAATCAGGGCCTGGGCCGTGAGATTCACCGAATGGTGCTTGTCCAGGTAGTTGGTTTGCATGGCTTCCATCAGACCCTGGTCGAGAATATCCGCCTTGGCCAGAAAATAGTCGAAGATATCCGACGGATGTTCCCGGGTGGCGTCGATCTCAGGCTCCCCGCCCTCGTGTTTGGCCGATATATTTGGCACTTCCTTTGCGATTTCAACCAGTTCATCCCGGCGGTTGTAGGGTTGGGCTACGATGGATTTATGGGTTTCGGTGATGTGGTGCTCAAAGCGGACCTGGGTTTCAAGACCGAGTTGCCGGCGCAGGGTATTGGCCTGAATGATGGTGTCGTTGTTCACCGAGTTGGACAGGTTGAAACCCACCAGGGAGGTGGAGCTGTCTTCCCGGGCGAACAGCCGTGCCGTCATCAGGGTCCAAAGGATGAAGAAGGGGTTGTCGTTCCCTACGAATACGGAAATTTTGAACTCAATGTCCACCCCCAGGCGGTGCATGAGGTATCCCAGGAGAATGGTGCCCGAGTTGATGTTCAACACCTGTTGGATACCGTATTCCGTATAGTAGGTGAGGAACTCTTCCGCCCATTTAAGGGGATAGTGGTTGGGCTGGCCGATGCCTCCGAAAAATCCGGTGATGGTTTCAGGACCGCCGGCCAGGTGGACGTTGGACCCGTCGGTGCCCCGGGTGTCCAGGGATTCCACGTAGGTGGCCCCGATGATCTGCATGGCAAGGGCAGTGGCCAGGATGTCCCCGTCATCTGCGGCCTGTTCAGCCATGTTCCGCACCCGGATGATCCGTCCGGGCATGAGCTCCCGGTTGGCGATGGCCTGCCGGGCCTCGGCGATTAACCAGGGAAAAAACTGCATGGCGGATACTTCAAGGGTGACGGCGTTGTGTTCACCTTTATCCGGGCGTAAGAATCCAAGGTCGGCATCTGCCCCCAGAAGATCCCGGCAATAATCTGCCATGGGTACAAAAGCGTTTTGGTCCCGCTGTTCCTGCAGCCATTCCAGGTCCGCCACATAGGGGGAGTTCATGGCTTTAAGGCGGTTCATGAGGTTCGCAGGCTCCCTGGCTTCCCGTGCTTTTTTATTGATAACCTCCGCCCCGCCGAATTTATCGATCTGGGCGGTCAAACCTTTGGTCAGTTCGTTGTCCGGACTGTTAAGTACCTGGTTGACGACATCCAGATCTTCTTGTCTGATGGTCAATTGTGACATAAATGATCCCCCTTTTCGTTGGTTGTATTGGGTTTACTATTTTTCTGACTGCATCAGGGCAGCAAACTTTTCATGTTCTCCTTCCAGCATGTGGTAGCAATGCGCGTCTTCAGGAAAGGCGCCGCTGCGGACATCCTTGCAGTAATCGCGCATGGCATCGGTGATGATCTGTGCCACATCACAATACTTTTTGACGAATTTGGGTGTAAAGGCCTGGAACTGGCCGATGAGGTCGCTGACGATAAGAAGCTGGCCGTCGCATTCCGCCCCGGCCCCGATGGAGTATACGGGGATGGTGAGGGTGGCGGCAATGTGGGCGCAGACCTCCGGCGGCACTGCCTCCACCAGGAGCATGTGGGCGCCGGCGGCCTCCACGGCCAGGGCATCATCCACCACCAGGGCGGCGGCTTCTGCGGTTCTGCCCTGGGCCTTGTGTCCGCCCAGGCTCCCGGAACTCTGGGGGGTCAGGCCGATATGTCCAACCACCACGATACCGGCATCCACTATGGCCCGGATGCGTGACGCGACCCGGGTTCCCCCTTCCAGTTTCACCGCATCCACATCCGCCTCCTTGAGAAAACGGCCGGCGTTCAGCACCGCATCCTCATCCGAGGCCTGGTAACTCATGAAGGGCATATCCCCGATGACAAAGGTGTTGGGGGCCCCTCTGCGCACCGCCTCACTATGGACAATGCACTGTTCCATGGTCACGGGAACCGTACTTTTATAGCCGTAGACGCACATCCCCAGAGAATCCCCCACCAGGATCATATCCAACCCGGCAGCTTCGGCAAATTGTGCGGTGG
>JAKSBB010000989.1 GCA_022361315.1 Desulfobacterales bacterium | reverse complement strand
TGGGCGCAGAACTGCCTTGCTGATTTGAGCCTTGGGGGAGGTGCCCCTGTCATCGGCATCAACCCCGGTGCCACCGGCGGTACGGCAAAACGATGGTTTCCCGAGCGGTATGCCGATCTGGCCAAAAGACTTTCCGGCGATTGCGGTACCCGGGTGATTATTTTCGGCGGCCCCGCCGATCACGCATTAGGCGAAGAAATCTCAGAAATGGTGCCCGGAACCTGCATTAATATGGCGGGTAAGACGAGCCTGGCAAGGGCCTTTGCTCTTATCGGTGCCTGCGACCTTTTTGTCACCAACGATTCCGGGCTCATGCATGCGGCGGCGGCCCAGAATGTGAATCAGGTGGCGGTGATCGGGTCAACGGATGTGGTGGCCACAGCCCCGGCCAATGCAAACAGTATCATGGTCCAAGAGATGGTGGACTGCAGCCCCTGCCTGAAAGATGAATGCCCCATCGATCACCGGTGTATGGACCGGATATCCGTAGAAACAGTTGCCGCGGCATGCCATGATCTGCTTGACGCCGGCCCGAAGGCAAAAGGGGGAACCCCTGTATAATAAACAAATTACAGGAACAAACAGCACGGTCCGTAATGCTGAGTTTAGAGGTGTGAGGCGAATTCTGATCGTCAAACCCAGTGCACTGGGCGACATTGTCCACTCACTGCCGGTGCTCAACGCATTGAGCAAAAAGTTCCCGGGGGCCCGGATCGACTGGGTGGTGGCCCATGGCCTTCATAAATTTCTGGAAGGGCACCCCATGATCCACAAATTGTGGGTCATTAAAAAAGATCAGTGGAAACAACTCTCCCGCCTGAGGCAGACCTTTGGCGAGATTAATCTGCTTCGAAAGAACCTGGGCTCCCAGGGATATGATGTCTGCATTGACCTGTCGGGCCTCTTTCGTTCCGGCCTGATCTCAGGGTTTTCCCGGGCCAGGATTCGTCTTGGCTTTAAGGAATCTGATGAGGGTAGCCCCCTATTTTATACCCATCGCATCCACGGCAGCATGAAGATCCATGCCATTGACCGGTATCTGAAGCTGGCGGGTTTCATGGGGTGTCGAACCGATGAAGTGGTGTACCCATTTGCCCCCTATGATCCCTGTCCGCCGATCATGAAAACCCTTCCCGGGCGGTACGTGGTGATGAGCCCCTCTGCGGGCAAACCGGCAAACCGCTGGCCGGCCGAGCGCTTCGGCGAACTCGCTGCCCGCCTTAATCTGCCGGTGGTGGTGATCGCCTCCGCAGCAGAGGCCGGTATTGCGGACGCCGTGGTGTCGGCCTCCAATGGCAATGCCGTATCCATTGCCGGTAAAACCGGGTTGAAAGAATTGTTGCCGGTCATCGAAAAGGCAGACTATTTTATCTGTAACGACACCGGCCCCATGCATATAGCCGCCGCCCTGAAGGTGCCCGTATTCGCCATTTTCGGTCCGGCCAACCCTCTACGCACCGGTCCCTATGGGTCGGGTCACACAGTCATCCAGAAGTGTTTCCCCTGTTCGCCGTGCTATGCCAAGCACCCTTGTACAAGCCATGATTTTAAATGCATGGATACGCTGACTGTAGCGGATGTTTATTGTACGATTCAGGAAAGAAAATCATGAAACTCTCTGTTATTGTCACGACCTATAATCGCCCGGACACCTTGAAAAAAGTTCTGGACGGATTATTTACACAGACAAGGTTACCTGATGAAATCGTTGTGGCGGATGACGGTTCCGATGATGAAACCAAAAGAATGTTGTCCCCTTATCTTGTCAGGGATGATGTTGTGGTCAAGCATGTCTGGCAAAGCGACAAAGGATTTCGAGTTTCCCGCATTCGGAATAAAGCGATTCTTGATTCCACCGGAGAATACCTGATTCTCATGGATGGGGATTGTATACCTGAAAATCATTTTGTGGCTGACCATGAGTATCTGGCCAGACCGGGGTTTTATTTCCAGGGAAAAAGGATATTGGTGAACCGGGTCTTGGCGGACCGGTTCACATGTGAGGATATTAAACGTCGGATGTTTTTAATCAAGGCGGCTGTGACAAATGGACTCTCGAACTGGCACCACCTGATTCGTTTGCCTTTTTTCCCCAGCTACAGTGTGAAGAAGCTGTCCGGTGTTCGTACCTGCAATATGGGGATGTTCCGTGATGACGTGAACGCCATAAACGGGTTTAATCAAAGCATGGTAGGCTGGGGACGGGAAGACAGTGAGTTTGTCACCCGTCTGTTCCGGTTTGGTGTAAAACGGCGGGAGCATCCATTTCGTGCGATCTGCTATCATCTCTGGCATCCGGAAAATGCCAGAGACAGCTTGGCCGAAAACGAGAGGATTCTTGAGGAGACGAAGCAATCCACTTCATGGATGTGTAATAATGGCATCAGCCAATTAGTTGACTAAGGTGAGAATAGTCGTTCTAAATATGATGAACTTTTTTAAAAATTTACCCCAAAATGATAGCGTTGATGTCTGGCTATTCCGTTTGGTGGCACTTACTTTTTTCTTGCTGCCAATCGGAACGTCCCCTCCTTTAATAAGTGCGATCCTTGCAGTGGTGGTTTTCATTGCAGCCGGTAGAATAAAAATGATTCCCGGTATTGTGTCTACCGTCTGGTTCTGGCCCGTTTTGTTTTTGTTGGTGATACCTTGGCTCTGGCTGATGTCTTCTGAAAATTTGGATCTGGGAATTGACTATGCCATGAAAGGAAAATATTGGTGCGTGGCATTTGTAACCGCCTCTCTTTGTATCTCGCATAGTCAGGTATATACTGCGGTGAAATGCCTTTGGGCGGGCTTGACTATAGGTGCCCTGGTCGCGCTGTATCAAGCTGTGGTTCATGGCTTTGGGTACCAGGATTTTTTAGGGTTTGGTATAACACATACGCTACTATCAAATTATTTGATCATCGGGATGCTGATGGTCGGGTTTTACTTCAAACAGACGAGCGATAAACGGGTAAAAGTCAGCCTCCTGATGATGGCCCTCCTTTTTCTTTTTCACATGGCAGTGCTCAGGGGGAAATCCGGGTATCTTGTATTTATTCTTGCAGCCCCTTTTATTGCCAGGGATATTCTGAATAGGTGGCCAAATTGGGTAAAGGGAATTGTCGCGCTTATTATGGTTCTCTCTTTTTTATCATTTCCCCCGGTGCTGGATAGAATAATGGAACCCTTCAAGCAACTAAAAACCATGCAGACGGTCTCATTGGAAGATCCTGACTCAGAGGTTGAACCAAGGTTTTTTATCTTCAGTCAGGCCGCTTTGGCTTTGAAGCAGCATCCCATCATGGGGATCGGAACCGGGAGCTTTTTAGAATTTACCCGTGCAAACGGGGTGAAAAAACTAGCACACCCGCATAATAACTTAATTTACATGTGGGTGAGCTTCGGTATTGCAGGGCTTTTCTGTATACTCTGGCTTTTTGGCAGATTATTTTTCACGGCCTGGAAAGGCAGACATACGGCATTGGGATACTTGATCCTGACGAGCAGCCTTGTGCTTTTCGCCACGGGAATGTTCGACACCCAGATTTTAAATACCAACACATTGCTCATGCTGACCATAATTTATGGCCTTCAGGGGCCGCTGATACGTATCCGGGAAAAGGAGATGCATGGCTAAAATATCCGTATATATTATTGCGTTTAATGAGGCGGAAAAGATTATAGATGCGCTTAAAAGCGTTCAATGGGCCGATGAGATTGTTGTGGCAGATTCCTTTAGCACTGATGATACGGCACAGATCGCAGAATCTCTTGGTGCCAGGGTTGTACAGGTTCCCTTTGAAGGGTTTGGCAATCTGAGGAATTCAGCAATAGAAGCCTGTTCCCATGAATGGATTTTCAGCCTGGATTCTGATGAGAGATGCACAGGTGAAGCAAGATCAGAGATCCTTGATATCATTAATGCCTCTGACAGTGTTGATGCCTATTATGTACCCCGCCGAAATTTTTTTATGGGGAAGTGGCTTCGCCATGGGGGGTTCTATCCGGATTACAGACAACCCCAGCTTTTCAGGAAAGGCGTCCTGGTATTCAAACCTGACGCCGTGCATGAACGGTATGAGGTTGTCAGCAGCCGGGCACCGGGCTATATGAAATCCGATATATATCAGATCCCCTTTAAAAACCTTGAGGAAGTCATCCATAAGGCGAACCGTTATTCCACCCTTGGGGCGGAAAAGCTGTTGTCACAGGGAAGA
>JAKSBB010001064.1 GCA_022361315.1 Desulfobacterales bacterium | reverse complement strand
TGCCGCGGATTATGACATACTGTGAATAAAGGATGACCAGGCATTTTCCTCTTGAAAACCGGTTTTTTCCTGTATCATGTCATCCGTTCCCTTTTCATGTTCGGGTCTTATCTCTGTTTCTACCTCTCCCTTTCGGCCCTGCTCCTTGCCGAGACCGTCAGCCTGTTTTTTCAAGCCCGGTTTTCATAACCATTATGTCTGTTTTGTTCCTGAAAGAGAGGGTCGAGCCGGGTGCCTGTGTGGCTGTCGTTACGGGGGTTGCAGGGGGGGGCATCATGCTGAACCCCGGCGCTAGGATGACGGATCCGGCAGCCTTTCTGGCTGTATTCTATGCGGCGGGATCAATAATGAACCTGCCAGAGGGCCGGAACCAGGCAGGTGCGATTCCTTTTCCGGCCCCGGCGTTGCGGTTCTACCCGGCGTATAATTGGGTAACGCTTTGGGGCAGTTGCCCTTTTGTCAGCATAAAGGAACGGCAGGGCATGGATTCCCGGTTAAATTTTTTCTGGTTGGCGGCAAAGGTGTCTACCACATCTGTCCGGAAGTCTTTTCCCAGTGTCAGGAGCATGTCCTGGTTAATGCCGGTGTCAACCCCGAGGTCATGAAACATGGTCACCATATCCTCGGTTGAAATCAGCCCGTGGTTAAAGTGATCGCTGTAGTAGTCCCCTTCACGCCCTTCAATGACGACACCGTCCACTGTGTTGGCCGGCTGGCCGCCTATGCCGGAGAGGCAGGATTCAAACCGGATGATACCGGCTTTAAGGGCGGCGGCAGCGTTCCTGAGGGCCGATGCCATGTTCTTGGTGTGAAAATGGGCGATGTAAAGCTTTGGATCGGCATAGTCCCGACCGTCCGGGCCTGTGCCCATCTCCTCCGGATCAAGCACGCGGCTGAAAAATTCATAGGATTTGTGAAAATCAGTAACCGAGCCGTCATGGTCTGCCAGTTCTATGTCGTCGGCCCCGCAGTCCAGGTATCTTTTTACAAAACTTATGGCGATATCCAGTTTTTCCTCCATAGTGTATTGCCGGTTGAATTTTTCAAAGGGGCTTCCCCAGATGGTGCTGACCGTGCCGTTCACCACCATGCCCCGGCTGTGTGCGGCCTTGATGGTCTGTTCGGTCATTTCAAAGTACTGGTCATGGGTCTTGCCTGAATTGGCGTTCTGGTGTTCGGGGCAGGTGGAGGTCATCTGGAGGATGCGGTCCGGGCCGTGGCCCGCATCAAAATCTTTGAAAGCCCTTTCGGCACCGCTTTCGTGGATGGTGACGGCAGTAAGCTCGACATCGCCGCCGTTGCGTTTCATCATTTCGCCTATGGGCCTGCCGTCCGGGGCTCTTGTTTCGCTGTTCAGCAGGCGTTTTAATACTTCCGTGGCATCGGGGAAAAAGGGTACAAACCTGGGATGCCCGTAGTTGGTGGCTTCCATCCGCTTGAACCCCGCAAGAATCAACCCTTCCAGATACTTGACCTTGGTGTCGGTATCAATAACGGTCTCCAGCGACTGCAGGCCGTCTCTAATGCTGATATCGCTCAGTTCCACTTTTTTTCCGGCCAATTCATCTTTGGCAATGTAGACCTCTGTCATTTTCCCCTTCCTTTCTTTTAAAGTTAAAAAAAATTCAGATCGAAATTTAAGGATGCCTTCGGTTCAGTATTGGAGGTGTCGTATGTATGGTGTCCTTTTTTTCGTTGCTCCTTTGTTTTTTGAGCTGCTGCCACCGGATAAGAATTTGTGAGCGAGCGCTCGGTCACATTGTCTATGTCTACGTTTTTTTTGAATATGTTGTCAATCTTTTTTTGCACCGGCGCCTTAATTCCCCGGGGCAGGGGCAGAAAACAGGGGGCCGGGCAAGAAAAATTAGACAGATCCCTTGTTTAAAGTTGCAGACCATGGTAGCTGGTGTGCACATAAACTATACCATTCACCCAATTTTGTGCGGAGGGTGGATCGGATGGGATCACACGGACTCTAAATCCGTGCAGCCGGGTGCGACTCCCGGACTCTCCGCCATTTTTTTATTTGAGGTACGATCAATCCATGGCATTGGAAGAGAATAAACCCGCACCCGTGAAGAAACGGTTTTACCGAAAACGGGTAAAGCTGTTCAAACTGATCAACAAGATCAAGCTGTGGCCCTCCAGGACGGGCCAGCTCCACGGTGTCCGCACCATTGACGTCACGGGAGACCAGGCAAGGCTGGTGACCCACTGCAACAAGGAGTTTCATATATCGAATTCCCTGAACAGCAGGGCGGCCAGGTGGCTGCGAAACAAGTGGTTTGTAAAGGTCTGCCCGGACTGCGGGGTGCCGGACTGGAAACTTGAAAAATATTCCTCCACCCTGTTCCGGCGTCACCAGGGTTCCATGTTGACCCGGGCTGATGAATAGGTCCCGGTGAATAGACATTAAACAAAGGAATAGGATCATGCCTGTCACCATTGCTGTAGTGGGCGGAAAGCTCCAGGGGGTGGAAGCCGTTTACCGGGCGCAAAAGGCCGGGTTTAATACCCTTGCTATCGATAAAAACCCGGATGCGCCGGCTGCAAGGCTCTGCAGCCGTTTTTTAAAATTTGCCTTTGAGCAGGAAGGGGTGTTTCCCAGGGTAATGCCAAAACCGGATCTTATCCTGCCTGCCATTGAAGATGACGGGGTCCTGCACCTGGTGCGGCGCTGGGCAGAGACAGAGAATATCCCCCTGGCCTTTGATCCTGCCGCCTACGCCGTCTCCAGCTCCAAACTGAAATCCGATGCCATGTTTCAGGCCCTGGGCCTGCCTGCGCCAAAGCCCTGGCCGGTATGCGGGTTTCCCCTGGTGGTCAAGCCGGACCAGGCAAGCGGCAGCCAGGGGGTGGAGATCTTCCGTTCAGAGGCCGGGTTCTTATCCCGGTATCCGGACGGGCCCGGCAACCGGGTGGCCCAGGAATGTGTAGAAGGCCCGTCTTACTCCATAGAGGTGATCGGCTGTCCCGGGAGTTACCTTCCCCTCCAGGTCACGGAACTGGGTATGGATGAGGCGTATGACTGCAACCGGGTTACAGCGCCGGCAGATCTGAAGGCCGGCCAAATCCGGGAGTTTGAAGAGATGGCAGTGGCTGTTGCCGAAGAGATACAGCTCAAAGGTATCATGGATGTTGAAGTGATTCTGCACCAGGGGGAGTTGAAACTCCTTGAGATTGATGCCAGGCTTCCCAGCCAGACCCCCATGGCCGTGTACTGGTCCACCGGCGTGAACATGGTTGCCCTGCTTGCCGGAATATTCCTCGGCAGTTCCCTGCCCGCAGGGATGGAAAACCAGGCGCCGGCACTGGTGGAACACATCGAGGTGACCGGTTATGCAACCGCGTCCGGAAACGGACCTGAGATCAGGTTCCTGGGGGAACACATCATGGGACAGCAGGGTCCGCTGCACCTGGAAAAGGATTTTTTCGGGGCGGATGAAGCTGTTACAAGCTTCGGAGCCGGAAAGGAAACCTGGGTGGCCACACTGGTGTTCACAGGGCAGACCCGGTATGAAGTTGACAAAAAACGGGCCGCATGTCTGAAACGGATTGCAGGCGCGGCAGAAAAGGATTCCTGAAATGACAAGGCTGAAAAACAGCGATATCCGGGAGATTTCAACCCGGCTGACATCCTATGAAGAACAGCTGAAGGCTGCTGCCGGTAAAACCCTGCTTGGGGTTGCCTGCCATGCCTATGATGTGAGCGAGGCTGATATCCTGAAAAAGATCACCGGCTTTTCCATCCATGTAATACCTGTCACCGCAGGGCAGGGGATCATCACGGATTTCAGCAGAACCGTTGCCGATATTCTATTGTTTCTGGGGGTTGACGCCAGGGTAACGGACCGGACAGATGCCTCAGGCCTTGCCTCTGCCTATGAATCAGGCGCAGATGCAATCATGCTTGCGGATGACTTCAGGTTTGTGGGCATCAACCTGAAGACCCGGTGTGTAACGGACAACTCAGAGGTCACAGGCAGGGTATTTGCCGCTGCCCTGGATCTCATGGCAGGGGGGATCAAAGACAAGCCTGCCCTTGTCATGGGATGCGGGCCCGTGGGAGAGTCTGCTGCCGTGAGCCTGCTGGAGAGAGGGGCTGAGCTGGGGCTTTATGATACGGATATCCGGGCAGCCCGGACCCTGAAAAAGAGGCTTCTCAAAGGGGACCCCGGTTCCGGAGTAGACGTGGTGGAGAGCCTGGCCGCCGGATTATCAGATTATCCCCATATTCTGGAAGCCACCCCTGCAGCCGGAACGGTTCCGGAGGATATGCTCACGGATCAACACAGGATTGCTGCACCCGGGGTGCCTTCAGGCATCTCAGAATCCGGATGCGCATTACTGCCGGGCCGCCTGATCCATGATAAACTGGAACTCGGCGTTGCAGCCATGGCTGTCGGCCTGGTTGTTTAACCCTCAACTAAAGGACAGGGAGATAATACATCGTGTCAGACTTAGAGTGGACCCAGACCCAGATCCGGAGATTCAAGGATCTTGATATCAATATTGACGGGCTGAGTGCCGGCTTTTCAACCCCTGTCGAGAGAAACCGGGCATTCCAGAAGATCGAAAAAGACCAGGTGCGCATCCAGAGGGAAAAGCTCTCCCGCCTCCTGGCAAAGGAGAGGAAAACAGGGATTCAAAGTTTGCGGGAGCGTCTTGAGCTTACCCTGTTTGACATGGGATTCACCGGGGTGACCACCCCCACCATCATCACCGGACATGCCCTGAAGCGGATGTCCATAGATGCGGACCATCCCCTGAGCAAACAGGTGTTCTGGCTCAACGGCAAGCAGTGCCTCAGGCCCATGCTTGCCCCGAACCTCTACAGCCTTATGCTGGATTTCGGCAGGCTTAAACAGCGCCCCATAAGATTTTTTGAGATCGGCTCCTGTTTCCGGAAGGAGTCCAGCGGCAAGGTCCACGCCAGTGAATTCACCATGCTGAACCTGGTTGAGATGGGCCTGCCCGCGGATGAGCGTGAGGAACGGCTTGAAACCCTGGCAAGGGCGGTAATGAAGGCCGCAGGCATAGAAGACTATTCCTTTGAAACAGATAAATCAGAAGTCTACGGCTCCACCCTTGATGTGGTGGCGGGGCCTGAGAAAACCGAGGTTTCCTCAGGCGCCATGGGGCCCCATCCCCTGGACGGGGAATGGGGGATCACCGACACCTGGGTGGGCATGGGGTTCGGCCTGGAACGCCTGCTGATGATTTCAAAGGGGGAAAATTCAATCGGCAAATGGTCCAAAAATCTTTCCAGCATTGACGGGATCCGGCTGAATATTTAAGGGATGGCGTAAGAATTAGTTCACATTCTGTTTGCAAAATACCCAATGTTTTAAAGGTTTTTATAAACAGATTAAGTGAAGTTATTTTTGCGCAATCCCTAAGGGACTCGCCTTTTTAACAGAAAATCAGGGTGGCAGGCTTAGAATTTCGGCAGGCCTGTCAGCATCTCCCCTGTTTTCAGGTAGTGGTTCATTGCCGTTTCCCAGGCAGCCATGTCCCTGTCGTAACTCTCTTTGGTAAACGCCTTTAACACCTCATCCCCTGACCGGCCCAGGGATGTGAGCCCGTACGAGATCGTCGCCCGGGTTTTCTTTCCGGAGACCGGCTCAATCTTTATTATAAGCTTCAAGATGGTGACACCCGGGGTGTGCTTAACCATTTCAACCTGTCCCTGTTCAAAATCATATACAGTGACATACCAGGCTGATTCTATCCCGTTTTCTTCCGTGGTGAATACACAGTCCGGTTCCACAACACCGGAGCCGGAATACACGGCAACAGGATCCCAGCCCTCGCACCACAATGTCTCCTTAACCGGGCAGTACAGGGGAAAGATCTCTTCGGGCGTACCCTCAATGGTTTGTACATAGCTGTGGGTGACGCGTTTCGGGGCATCGATAATCATTGTTTTCTCCTTTCGTAAAATTGTGTGATTCAGGTGTTTGATTACCAAGGTACATATATATTGTCAAGAGGGCTTTTCCGTTAAGGATGAGATAAAAAAAGCTGCGCAGTTTTTTTTCGTGTGATAGGTTCTCATGGTGGCCGGGCGAATCTGGTGACCGGTTGGTACTGTGACTGGAGAGGGGACTGAATGAGTAAGAAATGTTTTGAGTTTGAAAAGGTGTCGTTTTCATGGCCCGGCGGCCCGGCTGTTCTGGACAGCCAGGATTTTTCACTGCCCGGGGGGATGTTCAGCCTGGTCCGCGGACCGTCAGGGTCAGGCAAATCAAGCCTGCTGCGCCTGATGAACCGGCTTGAGACCCCACAGAAAGGAACGGTCCGCTACCTTGGCCGCAGCCTGGAGGACTGGGACCCGCCAAAACTCCGGCAGCAGGTGACCTATCTTCAGCAAATGCCGGTGATCCCGGATCTGTCTGTGCGGGACACACTTCTGTTCCCGTTTAAATTCAATATAAACAGTGAACTGACACCGCCTTCAGATGCCTCTCTTCTGGCCAGGCTTGACAGGGTGCAGCTCAGCGGGGTGGGGCTCGGGGATTCTGCTGCGGCATTATCCGGGGGCCAGCGCCAGCGGCTCAGCCTGCTGCGCGCCCTGGTGACGGAGCCGGATGTGCTTCTCCTGGACGAACCCACGGCATCCCTGGACAGGGAGAGCAAGGCTGTGGTGGAAGAGATGGTTGAAGAGTTGTGCGGCCATGGCGCCACGGTTGTCATGATCACCCATGACGGCTATATTCCCAAACAGGCGCCCGTGGCTGAAGTGCGGATTAAAGAGGGGAGGGTAGAGGTATGTCTGTAATTCAGGGCGCCCTGAATATCGGGGCTGTTGAGCTGGGGATTGCCGGATTGTTTGTTGCCGCCGCAGGGGGGATTTCCCTGTTAAGCCGGCTGAACCTCGGCAGGGATCTGCTCATCGGATCGGTCCGCTGCGTGGTTCAGCTCATGGCCATGGGGTATGTGCTCAGGTTTATCTTTGATGTTGAATCCGCCTGGATTGTTCTCGGGCTTTTCTGTGTCATGGTTGTTTTTGCCGTGCGCATCATCAGGGGAAATGTAAAAGAACGGCAGATACCCTTTGTCTTTCCGGCTTTTTTGACCATGCTGGCAGTGTATGCGGTGATCTCCGCCATTGTCACCGGTGTGATTGTCGGGGCAACCCCCTGGTGGCATCCCCAGTATTTTATTCCCCTGGCCGGCATGGTGGTGGGAAACTCCATGACCGCGCTGGGACTTTCCCTTGACCGCCTCTTCTCCGACCTCAAGGCCAAACAGGAGCAGGTTGAAATGTGCCTCTGCCTCGGGGCCACGGCCCGGGAGGCAAGCCAGGAGATTGTCAGGGACGCCCTCAAGGCGGGCATGACCCCGTCCGTCAACTCCCTGGCCGGGGTGGGGCTTGTTTTCCTGCCGGGTATGATGACCGGCCAGATTCTCTCCGGTTCGGATCCCGTGCTGGCTATCAAATACCAGATCGTGGTCATGTTCATGCTTGTGGCCTCCACTGCCCTGACCGTGACCGCCGTGCTCCACATTGTCCGCAAGCGGTGTTTCGGCCCGGCCCAGCAACTGCTTCTCCGGCCGGGAAAATCCATGAAGTAGCTATCTCTTAAACAGTGCCCGGGCCTTCAGGGATTGTCATCCGGGGAGGGTATTAAATTCAGGGATGGTAGATTGGGAGGCGGCTTAATAGGCTTCAATAACAATAGCGGCGGTCCGGGTTCCCGGAGTCACCACCTCTTTGAATTTAACGTGATAGACGGTTTTCGGCACTGTCATCCGGGCGGCCCTCCCTTTGATGACGGTTCCCTTTTCGCATTTGTTCTTGATCTTTACGGCAGCGGTTGACCGGGGGATGGACGGGAGACGGGCTGAGGCCTCCTTAACAGTCAGTGCCTTCAGTCCTTTGATCTCATTTTCCAGCTTTTGGATATCTGCCTCATTGTCTTCAACTTCCGTCTCCAGGGCTGCCAGGCGGAGCCTGAACTCCCTTTCAACCCTTTCCAGGTCAGGCATGGCCGTTGCCCGGGATTCATCGGATTCCTCAGCTTCATTGGTGTCATCATCCTCTTCATCAACCGGCCCCGGATCTATTTTCTTTTTAATATGTTTCAGGACTTGGTCTATATCCATCTTTGCGGTATCTGCCTTGATGCGGTCTAAAAAATTTTCAGCTGTCTCCGATTCCGGCAGTTTTAAATAAAAGGCCTTGACCGATGAAAAATCCGGCAGGTTGTAAAGATAGGTGAGTTTGCCCTCTAACCCGTCATACTGGTAGAGTTCAGGCGCCTCAATAATGGCGGCCAGGGTGGTTAGGACGGTCTGTTCACACTGGCGGGTCTCTATTTCCTCCACATCTTTTTCATAGGCCCGGGTCAGCACTGCGATCTCCTCTTCTTTTCTCAGTACGGAGAGTTC
>JAKSBB010000426.1 GCA_022361315.1 Desulfobacterales bacterium | reverse complement strand
CGAAGGTCCCTGTTGGTCACAATACCCACCAGTTTGTCGGCGTCCACCACCGGACTACCGGAAATCCGGCACTTGGCCATCATCTGGAGCACTTCATTGATGGTGGCATCCGGATGAACCGTCACCGGATCAACTATCATGCCGCTTTCACTCTTCTTTACCCGGTCCACTTCCGTGGTCTGCTCTTCAATACTCAGATTCCGGTGGATAAATCCCAAGCCGCCGGCCCTTGCCATGGCAATGGCGGTGAGTGCCTCAGTGACCGTATCCATGGCCGCACTCACGATGGGGATGTTCAGTTCAAGTTCTTTGGTGAGCCTTGTGCGGGTCTGACATTCGTCAGGCAGGATGGCGGAATAATCAGGAACAAGCAGGACGTCATCATATGAGAGTCCCTGTTCGGTCAGTACCTTGGACATAAAAGCCTCCAGAAAGGAAAAAAGTGTTTATTAATACTATACGGCCGGCCGATTAAAGAGGATTTAAAGGGCCAGCCAAATTTGTTATCCAAATCAAGTATATAAACACGTACTCTTACCAAATTAAGCGCTATTTTACAAGATGAAATCTTGTGCCGTCCGTCCATCAATTGCCCAAAAACAAGTGGTTTCTCCTTGAATACTGAACGGATCAGGCGGAATTATAAATTGTTTCAATGCATGAATTCTGATAGAGTCCCGGTCATGGCTGCACCGGCCCGTGGATTTCATTCGATTTTCATGACTGATGACCGGTGCATTCACTTGCTTTCTTATGTTTTCTAAATTGCTGGAACAGACCCCAAAAAGGAATCCCACATGAGCTTACTGACCATTGATGAGGGCCGTTGCAAAAAAGACGGTATCTGCGTTGCGGAATGTCCCATGGGTATTATTAAATGGAAAAAAGGCGAGTTCCCTGCCCCTGCCAAGCAGGCGCCTGCCCTCTGCATCAACTGCGGCCACTGTGTGGCAGTGTGTCCCCACGGGGCCCTTGCCCATGAGCAGTTAACCCCTGAAGACTGCCTGGAAGTGGATAAAGCCCTTGCCCTTTCCCCGGAACAGACCGAACACTTTTTAAGGGGCCGCCGGTCTATCCGCACCTTCAAGGAGACCCCGGTGGACAAAGAGACCCTTTCGGAAATCATCCGGCTGGCCTCCTTCGCACCGTCCGGTCATAATTCCCAACCCGTTCAATGGCGGGTACTCAACGGCCGGGACACGGTCAAAGCACACACGGCCCTGGTCATCGACTGGATGAAGCTTGCCCTCAAAGAAAACCCCAAGTTTGCCAAAGCCCTTCATCTGGACATGCTGGTGGCGGCCTGGAAGTTCGGCATGGATGTGGTTACAAGGAGTGCGCCGACCCTCATCCTGGCCCAGGGTAAAGAAAACAATCCCATGGCCCCCCAGGCCTGTACCATTGCCATGACATATTTAGACCTGGCTGCCCAGTCCTTTGACGTGGGCACCTGCTGGTGCGGATATTTCCTAAGGGCGGCCGCCACCCATGCACCGCTGGCTGAGAAACTGGGCAAAGATCAGGGGCTGAAAACCTACGCCGTCATGATGGCCGGATACCCCAAGTTCAATTACCACCGGATGCCCACCCGGAACACCCCCGACATCACCTGGAATAGTGAGATATGACCCGGAAACATATAAATCTGACGTCCGTTTTTTCAATTGCCCTTGCGGTACTCTTCTCCATCGGGTTAACACCACCCCCATCGTTTGCCCGGTCTTCGGAATTGTGGATCGTACCGCCCCAGGGAGAAGCCACCGCCGGTACAAAAACCGGGTTCACCCTTTTCATCCGGAACCCGGACACCAGGCCTCTGACCACCACCGCCTATGCCCGGCTCATGGTCACCCTGAAAACCCCGGCGGATGTCAGGGTTGTTGAAGCGGCTCCCGTAAACGGACATCCGGATTATTCCATAACCATTCCGGCACAGGGCTTTGCCAAACAGGATTATGCCTTTATATTGCCGGAACAATTGTCGGGCAACATTACGCTTTCCATTGAGGCCTTGGATGCGGGTCCGGTTCTCTTTGCGGCAGCCCCTATGCCGGTGGAAATGCAGACCGAACAGGTGGCCCTGGGTGAAAAGGAATCCGTATTCCAGCCTTTTCTTGAAAATTTATCCGCCTACGAACCCATGTATTTCCTGCTGGGTGCGGACCCGGGAAAAGACAAGAGTAAATTCCAGGTCAGCTTCCGGTATAAATTGTTCAACGAACCCTTTGACAGCCAGATGGTCAATGGGTTTATGGACGGATTTCACCTGGCCTATACCCAGACCTCCCACTGGGACTTAAGTTCCGACTCCAAACCTTTTGATGACACCAGCTACAAGCCGGAACTCTTCTACCTGATCCCGAAAATCGATCTGAACCGGCCCTGGGTAAAGGCATTCGGTGTCAAAACCGGATTTCAACATGAATCCAACGGTAAAGGCGGAGATGACTCCAGGTCCACAAACTTCGCCTATGTGGAACCCATCATGGCCTTCCACCTCTCCGACAAGTATTACCTGGCCCTGGCCCCCAAATTATGGACCTATGTGGGCAACGACAATGAAACCAACCCGGACCTGTTCGAATACCGGGGATACTTTGACTTTCAGGTAAAACTGGGCACCCCTGAAGGGTTTGTACTGGATACCCATACCCGATGGGCAGAGGCAGGCCCCAGTTTTCAGACCGACCTCACCTATCCCCTGACCTCGATATTCAAAAACCGCCTGAACCTCTACCTCCACCTCCAGTATTTCAACGGATATGCGGAACGTCTGGTGGAATACCAGGAAAAGGAAGAAATCATCCGGCTGGGGGTTTCCATCACCCGGTAAAGATGAAGCGAGACCATGAAGATTATAGCCGCACCCAATGCATTTAAAGGAAGTCTAACCGCAGACCGGGCTGCCCAGGCCATGGCCGAGGGAATCCATCGTGTGGACCCGGGCATAGCGGTCATTCGGGTACCTGTATCAGACGGCGGAGACGGGCTTGTCATTGCCATGGCCCATGCCATGGCCGCGGACCTGATCACCGTGACCGTGAACGATCCCAGAGAGCGCCCTGTGGCGGCGGAGTACCTCTGGGATGCCGATCAATCCGCCGCAGTGATCGAAATGGCCCTGGCCAGCGGTCTGGCACTGTTGCCGGAGGATCTTCAGGACCCCACCCTGACCACCACCTTTGGTACGGGCGAACTCATCCGTGACGCCCTGGACCGGGGGGCAAAACGAATCCTTCTGGGCATTGGTGGCTCTGCCACCTGTGACGGAGGCATGGGTGTGGCTGCCGCCCTGGGCTATCGGTTTCTGGACAGTCACGGAAAAGAGCTTCCCCCCATAGGCCGGTCAATGGACCGGGTTGCCGTCATCGACAACAGCGGTGCCGACCCGCGGCTGGCCGGCACCACCTTTTCGGTGGCCTGTGACGTGACCAATCCCTTTTACGGTCCCGAAGGCGCTGCCGTTGTATTCGGACCCCAAAAAGGCGCCACCCGGGAACAGGTTGAGGAACTGGACAAGGGGCTTGCCAACTTCAGCCGGATCATCCGCAAAGACATGGGAACAGACCTCACCGGCCTTGAGGGCGCAGGAGCGGCCGGCGGTCTTGGCGGCGGGATGAAAGCATTTTTCAACGCGGAACTGACACCGGGCATTGACCTGGTTCTCGACCTTCTTAACTTTAAAGATAAGGTGTCCGGAGCAGATCTTGTCCTGACCGCAGAAGGCCGCATCGACGACCAGACCTGTTTCAACAAAGCCCCTGCAGGTGTTGCCATGTCAGCCAGGGCAGCCGGTGTACCATGCCTCGGATTATGCGGCAGCCTGGGAGAAGGCATTGCCCCTCTCTACGATCTCGGTATGGACGCTGTCCTGTCCATTTGCCCCGGTCCGGTCACATTGGAATCCGCCATGGCAGAGGGATACGACCTGCTGGCTCGGGCAACGGAACAGGCAGTCAGAACATTTATCAGCGGAAGGAAACCCCATGGTACAGCATAAAATCGGCATCGTTACCGGCGGCGGAGACTGCCCCGGCCTGAACGCAGTCATCCGGGCCATTGTCAAGGCCGGTGATATCAACGGATACCAGAGCGTCGGCATCCACGGCGGCCTGGACGGTTTGCTGACCCCGGTTCAGGCATCGCCTTTGACGGTAAGGGATATGGACGGCCTGCTCATCCGTGGCGGCACCATTCTGGGCACGGCCAACTCCGGACGGTTCGCCGCCAAAGCCGGCGCAGGAGAGACCCGCCAGGTCCCCAGGGAAACCCTGGACGAAGCCAAGAAAAACCTTGCCCACCTCGGCCTTTCGGCCCTGATCATCATCGGCGGCGACGGCAGCCTCACAACGGCCCAGCAGATGTTCGAAATGGGGTTTCCCGTGGTGGGAGTCCCCAAAACCATTGACAACGACCTGGACGCCACCCAGATGACCTTTGGCTTTGATACGGCCGTGGCCTGTGCTGTGGATGCCCTGGACCGCCTTCACAGCACGGCATCCAGCCATAACCGGGTCATGGTATTGGAAGTGATGGGCAGGTACGCCGGCTGGATTGCCGCCTATGCCGGTCTTGCCGGTGGTGCGGATGTGATCCTGATCCCGGAGATAAAATTCAATTTTGAAGCCATCCAGAAAAAAATCGAACAAAGAGAAGTCCAGGGCAAACACTTTACCATCGTGATTGTGGCCGAAGGTGCGGCACTGGATCATCAACTGGTGGCAACGGATGAGGGGGCAGCAGATAAAGAGATCAAGCTGGGGGGCATTGGCCATGAGGTGGCTGCCCGCATCGAAGACCTTACCGGCAAAGAGAGCCGCTGTGTGGTGCTGGGTCACCTTCAGCGGGGCGGCCAGCCCACACAATGGGACCGCCAGCTCTGCACCCGTTTCGGAGTCAGGGCGGTGCGCATGGTGGCAAAACAGGAATTCGGTAAGATGGTGGCCCTGCTGCCCAACGGTATGATGGGTGCTGTTTCACTGAAAGAGGCGGTCAACAAGATCAGATCCGTGGATCCCACGGGTGAACTGGTGATGACCGCCCGGGCACTGGGTATCAGTTTCGGGGATTAATAGAGAGGTTCTAATTCACAACCCATAGCGCCCCTTCGGAGACGCCGTTGATGATCTGCCGGGAACATGACCCCATCAAAAAGGCCTTGTCAATACCGGTCCGGCCAATGACCAGGGTATCAAAATTGTGTTTATCCGCGTACTCCACCACCGTTTTACCCAGCCTGCGTCCGCCCTGGACAGATTCAAACCGGACCTGATCTTCACCCAGGCCCATCTGCCTCAGCTTTTTAATGGCCAGGGGGTAAAACTGATCAATGCAGGCCTGGTTCCCCTTTTCAACAATTTTCACAAATTCGGGTTCGGGGGAGTCGTCCAGATCAATGGTGCAATAATTCTGGGCGGAGTTGGTGACATGAAGGAGGGTCACATTCACATCCGGATTTTTGGAAACCATGAAGCCGGCGTGATCCACCGCACGCATGGCAGATTCAGATCCGTCCACAGCGATAAGGATATTTGTTGCGGAAGGCGTACCGTCCACCATCCATACCGGCAACACCTGAGAGCCTTCCAGAACCGCCGAAGCCACGCAGGACGAGAACATCTTCTGGATCCCGGATATCCGTTGCCGCCCGACCAGAATGGCGTCATATAGGTTTTCCTGGGCATATTCAATAATATCCTGGGCCAGACCCAGCTTACGGACCTCTGTTTTCAGGGTGATGCATTCCTCATCTACGCCCAGGGAAATCATCTCCGCTTTATAGGATTCAAGCAGGGTCATTGCCGACTGCTGGTTTTTGGCTTTGATCTTATTGAGTTCAGCCCGGACGTGGAGATCCTTTACCGCCTCCTCCTGGAGGTAGAGGGAAATCATGGGCTGCACGTTAAAAATAACAAAATGAAGGTCATTGATGAAGCGGGTGGCGTGGGCTGCGTATCTCACCGCCCTTAGTGAGCGTCTGCTGTCTGACACCGGTACGAGAATTTGTTTTTCCATAGCTGTCACCTCAGATTGAAGTTAAACCCAAACAGGTTCCAATGCGCACGTTAGTTAGAGATACGATAAGTCTCTTTTATCCAGAGGTAAAGGGCAGAAGCCATAGTTGCACACACAACTATCACCTCTGCCCGAAGCCCTTCCAACCAGATCAGATCATGTTTCCGGATTTTGAGCAGTCCAGGCTTTGTCCATCTCCGTATAATCCTCATCCGCATCCCTGGACATCAATTGCGCCAGCGTCTCATTGTGGCGCTGATACATTTCAACGTAATTGCCGTTGTCTTCCCTGTGGATACGGTAGAGTTCCGGCATTGTTTCCTTGTCCTTTTTCCTGAAAAGGCGGGAAAGCCGATGGGCCTCATAGGGATGAATCCCAAGCAATTCCAGGGCATCGCGCCCCAGTGAAAGCGCCGACCCGAACGTCTCCCGCCGGATCGTCTCCACCCCAAGATCCATGAAGGTATAGGTAGCGGCCCGGTCGGCAGCATTCACCGCAATCTTTAGTCCCGGATAGTGCTTTTTCACCAGTTTTACCAATTCTAGGGATTTTTCCGGATCCCCCAGGGTGATGATCAGGAGTTCGGCTTCGGCAATACCTGCAGACTCCAGAAGATCCAGACGGGTAGCATCACCGTAATACACTTCAAATCCGAATGACCTGAGCACATCCACATTGGCCTCATTGTGGTCCAGGATAACGGGCCGGATACCAGCGGAAATCAGCAGACGGCCGAGGTCCGTACCCATCCGTCCGAAACCGGCCATGATCACCGAATGTCCGGATTTACCGATATCATCATCCGGTTTATCAGCACCTTCGGTGGCCAGTTTCGGTGCAATGAGACGCTCGTGAACCAGGAACAGCAACGGCGCCAGAAACATGGACAGGGCGACTGCGGACATCAGGGTGTCCACCACCGGTTGGGGCAGCACACCGTGGGAGCGGGCAAACTGAAACAGAACAAAGGCAAATTCCCCGCCCTGGGCCAGCCCCAATGCAAACAGCCACCGGTCTGCGTTCGGCATTTTGAAGACCTTGGCAATACCGATTAATACCACCGCCTTTAAGGCCATAAAGGCGAAAACAATACCGCCGATCATCCCTAAATTATGAAAAATCAGGGTGAAGTTCAGACTGGCGCCGATGGATATAAAAAATATCCCCAGAAGCAGTCCTTTAAAGGGTTCGATATCGGATTCCAGTTCGTGGCGGTATTCACTGTCCGCCAGCACCACACCGGCCAGGAAGGTGCCCAGGGCCGGAGAGAGCCCCACAGCCGTCATGAGCAGGGAGATACCGATCACAAGGGCCAGTGCAGCCGCCACAAAAACCTCCCGGACCCGGGTGGCGGCAATGGCACGGAACAGCGGCCGGCTGCCGAATTTCCCGGCCACATAGATAAAGGCGATGGACAACAGCACCACGATCAGCCTGGCATACCCCGGTAAGGCAGAGATATCAAACAGGGCGCCGTGACCGCCACCATGCCCACCGTCGGAATGCACCGCCAGGGTGGCCAGCAACGGCATCAATGCCAGCATGGGTATGACGGCCAGATCCTGAAAGAGCAACACCGAAAAAATCGATCGGCCGGGCGGTGTGTTCATCAGCCCCTTTTCCCTGAGGGTGGATAGCACGATGGCAGTGGATGAAAGGGCCAGGATCATCCCCACTGCCACGGCCTGCTGCCAGGGAAGAAAGATGGCGGAGACTGCGGTAACCAGCGCCAGGGTAATACCCACCTGGCTGCCGCCGGTGCCGAGAATGGGCACCCGCATCTGCCATAAAAGCGATGGTTTGAGTTCCAGCCCCACCAGAAAGAGCATCATGACCACGCCGAACTCGGTGAAATGCATGACCTCTTCGATTTCGCTGATGAGAGAAAGACCGAAAGGACCGATGGCGATTCCGGCCAGCAGGTACCCCAGCACCGATCCGAGACGAAATTTTTTTGCCAGCGGCACCGCAATAACAGCAGCGGCCAGGAAAATCAGAAGTTTAAGCAGAAATGCCTCCACGGTTATTCCCTCCCTTCTTTGACGTTCCGGATCAAATCATCCAGATTCTCATTGATCAATTCAGAAGTTCCGGCCTTTTCAATGTCGAACAAGTCATCCCTCAGCGCGGTCAGCACCCTCCTGAAATCTTCCCCGTGCCGGATACGTTCCTGCTCGGGCAATCCCCTGTGGATACCCAGGACACCGAAGGGTGGCAGCCATTCCATGCCGCAAAGGTTGGCCGTTGCCCTTAAAGGGGCAGTAAGATCCCTGATCGTAAACAAATTCAACCCCTCACGGGTGTAGTTCTCGCCGGAGCCGCCTGCGGTCAGCGCCTGAAAAAAAAGCTTGCCGTGAAGCGCTTTACCCTCAGACCCATAGGCCCAGCCGTGTTCAAGAACCAGATCCATCCACTCCTTAAATATGGCCGGAGTGGAATACCAGTAAAAGGGGTGCTGAAAAACAATGATGTCATGGGCTTCGCACAGGGCCTGCTCTCTTGCCACATCAATATGAAAATCCGGGTAAGCGGCGTAGAGGTCATGGACAGTGACATCTTCAAGGTTTTCCACCGCCCTGAGCATGGCGGCATTCATTGCAGACCGCCCCACCGCCGGATGGCCGAACAGTATCAGTATCTTCTTCATTTCACCTTTTCCTCCGCAGTCTGCCGGGCAGCCAACTGCTTAAATTTCATCCTGAAATTCTCAATGGGTTCCGCCCCGGTGATTCGGCTGCCATCTTCAAACACAAAGGTGGGTGCCGAGGTGATCATGTCCCCATGGGCCTCCTTTGTGGTGGTCTGTAACACCGGCATGTATGTCCTCTTTTCCAGAACCGATGCCAGCTCGGCAGTATCCAGCCCGATGCCGTCGGCAAGCCCCATCAATACCGCCCTGTCCCCGATATCCTTACATTCCGTGAAAAAGGCCTTAAACACGGCAGCGTGCCAGACCTCCCCAAGCCCTTTGGATTTTGCATATTCACCGGCTTCCATGGCCTTTCTGGAATTGCTCATGAGGGTCTGGGGCCCGAAGGTAATCCCCATGGTCTTGGCCCTTCCGTTCAATTGCTGCCAGAAGGCAAGGGGGTCCATACCCGGGAAATAATCGGCCCAAAGCACCCCTTTTTCCGGTGTATCCGGATGGATCTCAAAGGGCAGCCAGGCCGCTTCTAGTGTGAATTCATTCTTCAGCTCGTCGATAATACCTTTACCGATAAAACAGAACGGTCAGATGTAATCCGAATAGATACGTATACGGACGGGTTCCATGGTGTCTCCTTCCTCTGAATTTTCAGATGGTTGTCAGATTAAATCAATCAATACCATGGATTATAGATGCTTATGAACAATTAACAAGTACGTACATTAATGTTCTATACTTACCAAATCGTAAGTTTTAACGACATTCAAGATAGATAGAAAGGAAAAAATATTCTCCTGCCGGTGGTGTGGATCAACACACCGGCAGGAGAGGACATCAGCGGGGCTATCGGGTGAGTTCTTTTATCCGGGCTGGCAGTTCCTCAGGTTCGGGCCGCTGGATATAATCGGGATTCACCAGGGCTTCCAGAACCTTGCAGCTGCCATCAATGATATACCGGGCTGGCATGGAAAGCTCCCACCGGTCATCACCGTTAAATCGTTCCAGATCAATGCCGAATTTACCGTAGAGGGCCGCCAGGTCTTCGGGCAGGGTATGGGCAAGACCGAAGGCCCGGCCCACCTCGTTGCCCCGATCGCATAGAACCGGATAGGTCAGTTTATTTTTTTTGGCCACCTGTTTGGAGTACTTTTCAAGTTGAGGGGAAATAACCACAAGGGATGCCCCCTGGGCCTGGATGTTCCCATACACGGCCTGCAGAGCTTCCAGCTCTACGTTGCAATAGGGTCACCATACCCCCCGGTAAAAGCTGACCACAAGCGGGCCTTTGGCCAGCAGATCAGCTGATGATACTTGGGCACCGGTCTGGTCCGTCAGGGTAAATTCCGGGGCCTGACCTCCGGCTTTAAGAACCCCATTCATAAGATCCGAGGCTTTCAGATCCTCCGTTGCCCGGCTCATGATTTCAACGGCCTCTTTGGGTGCCTTGGCCACAAAATCCGCTTTCATTTGATTCAGGGTGTCCTGTAGTGCCATACGCTCTCTCCTTGGATGTTTTTGTCTCTTCGCTTGGGTGATGGACGAATAAACAAAATTAAGCCCTGAACCAAAAACAATCAAGTACCTACATCATTGTTCGATACTTACAAAAGGTAACTATGGGGACCCATCGTCCCGCCTATCTTCTGCTATGTCAAACACTTGGTTGACAGGCACGGGTTTTATCTATAGTCTGTCCGCTGGTGTTAAATGCACTGCGGACAGATTTCCCGATAAAAAAGGACGACGGCTGCAGAAGAGGAAAACAATCACAGAGGCATCGGCATGTTACTCAGAACCAACCCCTACAATCCCCAGGAGCGGCATATCTCCCGGGTGGTGGATATATTGAAAAAAGGCGGCATCGTCGCCTACCCCACGGATACCTTTTACGGTATCGGCTGCGATATCATGAATAAAAAGGCCATTGAAAAAGTGTACGCCATCAAGCAGCGGAACAAAACCAAGCCCTTCTCATTTATCTGTCCTGACCTCAAAGACATCGCCACCTATGCCAAGGTCTCCAACATGGCCTATAGGAACATGAAGCGACTGCTTCCGGGGCCATACACTTTCGTACTTTCCGGAACCAAAATGGTGCCCAAAATCATGCTGACAAAACGGAGAACCGCCGGCATACGCGTGCCGGACCACCAGATTGCCCTGATGCTGTCAGAACACCTGGGCAACCCCATCATCTCCACCTCAGCCACAGATCCGGACGGCAATGTGTTTGAGGATGCGTCTTTACTTCACGATTACTTTGGCAAACGCCTGGATGCCGTGATAGACGGCGGCCCGGTACCCAATGCCCCCTCTTCTGTGGTCTCCCTGCTGGACGATGTACCGGAGATTATCCGTTACGGTGCCGGAGATGTGGATATATTTGAATAGATTGGAATATGAACAAAAAAAAGGCCCCCGGAGAATCTCATCTCCGGGGGCCTTTTCTTTTTTATAAAAGCAAGCGAAACCCGGCACTATCTAGGGGTGGATATATACCGCAGATTCTCGGACAGGGTACCGGACAGGTTGATATCTTTAAAGGATTCAGCCAGGCGCATGAGTACACCCATGTGATCCTGGGGCGGATACACCGGCACCGGGTCACCTTCAATGTTACCAAGCTCGGCTGCCCATTGCACGGCATCATCAAGGTTGCCCAGACGATCCACAAGTTTGAGTTTCAATGCCGTTTGGCCCGTGTATATCCGGCCATCCGCCAGTTCGGCCATGACCTTTTCTTCCATGTTTCTTGCCTTGGCGGCATCGGAGACGAACTGGCCGTGAAGTTCATCCACCAGGGACTGAAACAAGGCTTTTTCCCCCTCCTTCAGTTCCCGCAGGGGGGAGCCCATATCCTTAAACTCCCCGCTCTTGATCACCACCGGAGAAATACCGATCTTTTCGGCGATTTTCATAAGGTTGGCATACTCCATGATGACTCCGATGGAACCTGTAATCGTGCCGGGATTGGCAACGATCCCCTGGGCAGCTGCGGCAATGTAATAGCCGCCGGAAGCTGCCACTGACCCCATGGAAGCCACCACGGGTTTGACATCCCGGGTTTTCATCAATTCGCGGTAGACCTCCTGTGACGGCCCGATGCCGCCGCCGGGGCTGTCGATCCTGAGGATGATGGCACCGATGCTCTCATCTTCACGGAACAATCTGAGATCTTCAATGACCTCCTTGGAAGACATGATGGGTCCAACCACCTCCACCACGCCGATATTTCCCTTATTCGCTTCCAGAGGTCCGGAAAGGCCCGCACCCATAACACCGGCCCCGATGATCAAAAGCGTTACCAGCCCCAGAAATCCAAGGGTGACACAACCGCAGACAACAGAAAGAAAAAACAGAAAGGGATGACGTCTCGCAAACATGATAATTGGCTTCCTTTTAATAAACAGGCTTTAAGCGAACACTTCGTTAAACATCGGGCTAAAAGAAAAGGCCGGGCAAATCCTTGTGGATTCACCCGGCCCGAAAGTCTCATGCCGTCAGATCTAAACAGTTCAGGTCAGATCCGAACCTGCATTAGTCTTCTTTCTTGTCGGCTTCAGCTTTTTCCTGTTCCAGTTTTTCCTGGATGTTGTTTCTCAGGATTTCGCCGAAGGCAGAGGCTGCCGGTTTGGTGTTCTTGGCAAACTCTTCCAGATATCTATCATCATCATCGTCTTCAAGACGTTTGATGGAGAGCCCGATCCGTCTTTCGTCGGAGTTGATGTTCATGACCTTGGCGGTGATGGACTCACCGATCTGGTAATGTTCTTTGGGGCTCTTGATGTTTTCTTTGGAGATCTCGGATACGTGAACCAGACCTTCGATGCCTTCTTCCAGCTCTACGAATACGCCGAAGTCAGTGAGGTTGGTGATCTCACCGGAGATCTCCTTACCCACTTCGTAGCGTTCGGCAACGGTTTCCCAGGGATCTGCCTG
>JAKSBB010001079.1 GCA_022361315.1 Desulfobacterales bacterium | reverse complement strand
TGGCGGTTTTGAACGCAGCCACGGGGCCGATCTTTTCACGGACCAGCTGGACAACTTCCTTGACCACTTCGTCATCGTCCCTGTCCACGCCGGCATTTAAAACAACCATCCCGAGAGGCACCTGCCCCTTGAGCTGGTCTTCAACGCCCATGACGGCACATTCGGCCACATCCGGATGCCCGGCAATGGCCTCTTCCATGGCACCTGTGGACAACCTGTGGCCTGCCACATTGATGATGTCGTCCGTCCTGGCCATAACGAAAATGTAGCCGTCTTCATCTATGTAACCGGCATCTGAAGTTTCATAATAGCCGGGGAATTCGGAAAGATATGCCTCTTTATATCTGGCATCATTCTGCCAGAGCGTGGGCAATGTACCCGGAGGCAGCGGCAGTTTAACCACAATCGCACCGATATCACCGGCTGCCACAGGATGGCCTGCACTGTCCAGTACGTCCATCTTCCAGCCGGGAACCGCCTTCGTGGGGGAGCCGGGTTTAACCGGGAACTGCTCGATGCCCATACAATTGGCGGCAATGGCCCATCCGGTTTCCGTCTGCCACCAGTGATCGATGACCGGCACCTTCAGGCTGTTTTCAGCCCAACTCAAGGTGTCGGGGTCTGTGCGTTCACCGGCGAGGAATAGATAGTTGAAGTCAGAAAGGTCAAAGTCCCGCATCATCTGTGCGGTGGGATCCTCACGTTTGATGGCCCTGAACGCGGTGGGAGCCGTAAACAGGGTTTTGACCTTATGTTCGGCAATGATCCGCCAGAATACGGATGCGTCCGGCGTACCCACAGGTTTACCTTCAAATACGATGGTCGTACATCCTTTGAGCAGAGGTCCGTAGACGATATAGGAATGGCCCACAACCCAACCGATGTCCGAGGCTGCCCAGTACACGTCCCCCTGGTCTACGCCGTAAATGGCACTCATGGTCCATTTCAGCGCAACAAGATGGCCGCCGTTGTCGCGGACGACCCCTTTGGGCTGCCCTGTGGTTCCGGATGTATACAGGATGTAAAGAGGATCGGTGGCTTCAACCGGTACACAATCCTGTGGCGTTGCCTGCCCCATGGCTTCGTTCCAGTCAAAGTCTCTGCCCTCCTGCATCTGGGCCTCTGCCTGGGGACGCTGGAAGATAATGCAGGCATCCGGTTTGGAATCCGACAGATTAATGGCTTCATCAAGGAGGGGTTTGTACTCGATCACCCGGGTCACTTCAATGCCGCAGGATGCGGACACAATGACCTTGGGTTTGGCATCATTGATCCGGGTGGCCAGTTCGTTGGCTGCGAACCCGCCGAATACAACGGAGTGAACGGCGCCCAAACGGGCGCAGGCCAACATGGCGAACACAGCCTCAGGGATCATGGGCATGTAAATAATGACCCGGTCTCCCTTGGTTACCCCTTTTGCCGCCAGGGCGCCGGCAAAGAGGGAGACCTGTTCCTTGAGGTCGTTGTAGGTGTATTTTTTTATGGTGTCGGTGACCGGGCTGTCGTAGATAATGGCAGTCTGGTCACCGCGTCCTTCTTCAACGTGGAGGTCAACTGCATTGTAGCAGGTGTTGGTCTGGCCTCCGGTGAACCAACGGTAAAACGGTTTGTTGGAATCATCCAATACCTTGTCCCACTTTTTGTACCAGAAACAGTCTTCAGCAAGAGGTCCCCAAAATCCGTCAGGATCATTAATCGATTTGTCATAGGCTTCGGCATACGAATTGGACATGAATTTCCTCCTAACGCAACACGTTAAATATTAATTGGCGGTCCAAACCTATTTCTGGACCATGTTTCTGATTTCTTCCACCACTTCCGGGTTGGCCAGGGTCATGACATTCCCCACATCACCCCTGTTGGAAATGGCACCCAGTACTCTGCGCATGATTTTACCGGACCGGGTCTTCGGCATATCGGGCACCAGCCAGACCTTCCTGGGTTTGGCGATCTTTCCGATCTGTTCACAAACGATATCGGAAATTTTCTGGGCCAGTTCTTCTGACGGTTCAATGCCGGTTTTGAGAGCGATATAGAGATCTGGCTCTTTACCCTTCACTTCGTGGGCCACCGGTACGACGGCAGCTTCGGCCACTTCATCCGCCACCAGGGCTGCGGATTCAATTTCCTTTGTACCCAGGCGATGGCCGGAAACGTTGATGACATCATCAATTCTGCCGAGAATTCTGAAGTAACCGTCTTCTGCCATCATGGCAGCATCACCGGCCAGATAAGGCCAGTCTCTCCAGTCCTTGCTTTCCGGATTGCGGCAGATGGGACCGAAGTAAGTGTCAACGAACCGCTGACGGTCTCCCCATACTGTCTGGAACTGGCCGGGCCAGGGGTTCCGGATACAGATGTTACCGGCGATACCGGTTTCTGTGATTTCATTGTTTTCGTCATCCAGAATAAAGGGGTGGATACCTGGAACACCGGGGCCCGCACTACCGGGTTTCATGGGTTTTATTCCGGGAACGGTGGAGCAGAGGAAACCACCGGTTTCAGTCTGCCACCAGGTATCGACGATGATTGCTTCACCCTTGCCAACGGCTGATTCGTACCATTTCCACACTTCAGGCTCGATGGGTTCGCCAACTGTGGTCATATGTTTGAAGTGATATTCGTATTTTGCGGGTTCCTCAGGACCAAGCTTTCTTAGGGCACGGATGGCCGTGGGAGCCGTATGGAAAATGTTGACGTCCAGATCCTGTGCAATCCGCCAGGAGCGGCCGGCATCCGGATAGGTGGGCACCCCTTCGTAGATGACCGTCGACGCGCAGAGAGACAGCGGACCATAAACGATGAAGGAATGGCCGGTGATCCATCCGATGTCAGCCATACACCAGTATACATCTTCGGGATGAATGTCCTGAATGTATTTGGACATCGCAGTGACATATGACAGGTATCCGCCGGTACCGTGCTGACAGCCCTTGGGTTTGCCTGTGGTACCACTGGTGTACATTAAAAATAGGGGCTCTTCGGAAAGCATCTGTTCCGGTTCGATACGTTTTCCGTAATGGTTTTTCAGGGCATCGTTAACAAAAATATCCCTGCCGTCTACCATGGGGGTATCCGAGGAGTATTTACCCGGATAGCGCTGCCACACGAGAACCGTATCAACCACCTGGCCCTGTTCTGCCGACAGTTTTACGGCTTCATCAGCGTTTTGCTTATGGTTGAGCAGGTTACCGGCCCGGTAGTACGCATCCATGGTGATTAACACTCTGGAATTTGAGTCTACGATACGATCTGCGCAGGCAGATGCGGAAAAACCGCCGAAAACCACGGAATGGATGACACCGAGGCGGGCGCAGGCCAGCATGGTTATGGGAAGCTCCGCTGACATGGGCATATGGATGGTTACCCGGTCGCCCCGTTTTAGTTTTGCATCGTTTTTGAGCAGGGAAGCAAATTCATTCACCCTGACATAAAGTTCCTGATAGGTGATATGGTCAGTGCGTTCCTCTTCGAGTTCAGGAACAAAGTGGATGGCTGTTTTGTTTTTATTGTCTTTAAGATGGCGGTCAATACAATTGTAGGAGGCGTTTAACTTGCCCCCCTTAAACCACTTGTAGCAGGGGGCGTCAGAGGTATCCAGGACTTCGTCCCAATACTTGTACCAGGTAAGCAACTCAGCATATTCAGTAAAATAATCAGGGAAGTTGTCCAGGCTGAACCGGTCAAAGATATCAGGATCTGTCAGGTTGGCCTGGCCGACAAACTTTGAGGAAGGAAAATAGTAATCCTCTTCTTTCCAGTGGACTGCGATTTGGGCTTCCGTAGTTTCGACAACTTCTTTTTTGCTCATCTGTCATCTCCTTTGGTTGGGTTTAATGATCTGATTATATGGATGATCTTAAAAGAATGCTGAGTCTGCACCACCTCCTTTGGAAACAAAGACCAGTAGAATTGCTTCGTATCAATTACAGGGTAAGGCTTTTTGCTTTTATATATTTAAGGCCGTTTGTGGTTCAGGCCTTTGTTACTTCTGTGCGTACAGACAGGCGCTGAGGTCAGGATGAGAAGGCAAATCGCAGTCATAAGCTGAATCCGATTTATAGCTTATTTCTACAATTATTAAGATTGGAATATGAAGTCAACAAAAAAGTTCAGAATTTTCACAAATTCTTGATAATCCAAGAGTGGCAATTCTCTTGGATTTCACTCCTCTGATAGCGAAGACCTTTACAGTTACTTACGCTCCGCCAATGAAAACGATTCTTAACTTTGTTTGACTAAAATAAACAGTGGGCAGAGTTGTGGAAAACATGACAAAAAATTCTGAAAAAACCAGCCAAAGGGCTAGGAAAAATAAAGGATATAATACAAAGATTTCATGAAAAAAATTACTTATATTTTTTGAAAAATCGCCGGGTGTTATTCAAAGTTTTGGGTTGCCATAAAAAGGCCTTCTCAGGTATATTTCAGACATTAAAATAACCCTAGGCGTAAGGAGATTCAATGAAGACCCCGATTGATGATTACTGGCAATTGAAACTTGAAGCGGTGAAAGAAAATCTTGAGAATAATAACTTTGAAGTTCACATTGCCGGGACGGCTGAGGCTGCAAAGGATCTCGCTCTTACCGAAATCATCCCAGAATTGGACGCCAAGAGCGTATCATGGGGCGGCTCAATGTCTTTTGTGGGCACCGGTCTTTTTCATGCCCTGAAAGATGACCCGGATCTCGAGGTTCTCAACACCTTTGACAAAAGCCTGCCGGTTGAAGAGATGCTTGAACTGAGAAGACGGTCTTTGATGGTGGATCTGTTTATCACCGGAACCAATGCCGTGACCGAAGCGGGGCATCTTGTAAACCTGGATATGATCGGTAACCGGGTGGCAGCCATCATGTGGGGACCCAAAAATGTTCTGCTGATCATCGGTAGAAACAAGATCTGCGGAGACCTGGAAGATGCCATGTTCCGAATCAAAAATTACGCGGCCCCGGTGAACACCATGAATCTGGATAAGAAAACCCCTTGCCGGAAAACAGGTATCTGCCATGACTGCTCCAGTCCCGACAGAATCTGCAATTATTGGACAATTACCGAAAAATGCTTTTCCAAGGGCAGAATCAAAATAATACTCGTGAATGAGGATCTGGGATTTTAAGGGGATTTTATCGGTTAATACCTGATTTGAAAATCAGTCATTTCGGGTTGATATGATATGGTTCGGGAGTCTACCCTGTCGACTTTGGACAGGGGGGCTCCCTTTCGGCACCAGGCAAGCATCTGCTCCAACTGAGCGTCGGTGCCCTGAAAAACGGCCTGTACAGTTCCTTCCGGCATGTTTCTCACATACCCTGTAAGACCGAGGGAAACGGCTGCGTTTCTGGTTTCTGCCCTGAAAAACACCCCCTGTACCCTTCCTGTGACGGTTACCAAAACCGCGCTGAGTTCACTCATTGTTCTCTTCTCCTGCCCTTTGGGACTGCAATGGGTTTAAGCTGGCCTTGGATACGACGCCTGTGCCGAACTTCTTCAAAACGGCATCCATGGCATGATCCACTTGCCGCCATTTCTTTTCGGCCGTTTCGTCCGGATCCGGCAGCAACGACATCTGAACCGGTGCATCGGCATCGCGGAAATCCGACACCCCGACCCCTAAAAGACGGATTCTTTTTTTTAATACCACCTTGTCGAAAAGTGAAGACGCCTCATCATAAATGGCGTTGGATGAACTGATCCAATTCTGGGTTTTCCTGCCCCGTGTGATCTGTGTGAAATCATCAAACTTCACCTTAATGGATACGTGTCGGCAGATCCAGTTCCTGCGCCGCAGATCCCTTCCCACCTGCTGCGCATGGTCTAAGAGAATCTTTCTGACAAGGTATGCATTCGTTATATCTTGGGCCAGGGTAGACTCACTGGATATGGATTTTCTGATGTGCCGGGTTTCCACCGGGGTCTCATCAATACCGTTTGCCAGTTGTGACAGCCGGGTTCCCATACTGCCGAACTTTCGGTTTAAAAGGGCCGTATCCAGTTTTTTGATATCCCCCAGGCGCTCCACCTGCAATGCCGCCATCTGCTCCATGGCTTTTTTACCGACGCCCGGCACCTTTTTTATGGAAAGCCGGTTGATGAACCCAGTCATCTGATCACGACGGATCAGGGTAAGGCCATCAGGTTTATTCATATCCGATGCAACTTTAGCCAGAAATTTAATCGGAGCGATACCGATGGAACAGGTCAGGGTCAGGTCATTATAAATCGCTGATTTTATCTGTTGAGCAATCTCGGTTGGGGAACCGAAAAGGGCTTCACACCCCCTTATGTCCATGTAAGCCTCGTCTATTGAGACCGGTTCCACCAAGGGAGAAAACCGTCTCAGTATTTCCATAATCTGTCTGGAATCCCTGGCATATTTATGACGGCTGCCGGGCAAAATGATAAGATTCGGACACTTTTGCCTGGCTTGGAACAGGGGCATGGCAGAGTGAATACCGTATTTTCTTGCCTCATAGCTGGCCGTAGACACGACACTTCGTTTGGAATGGCCGGAGATCACGAGGGGTTTGCCTTTTAAACCCGGGTTGTCGCGTTGTTCTACGGCTGCAAAAAAGGCATCCATGTCTACGTGGAGGATCATGGTGTTACTTGCTTTTCAGGTCCTGTTTCTGCATTTCCAGAACGTATTTATGTAAAAGCTCGTTGTCTTCGGCTTGGCAGTTTTCAAAGATGCAGTGGCATATGCCTTTGTCCGTTACACGCAGCACCTTGACCTTGGCTTTGAATAAGGTATTTCCGATATAATTGGGCATACTTAGGTTTAGCTGTATTGTGTCCGTATCATTGGTTTTAAAACCCTCGTCTGTGATTGCAATTCCTCCTGCAGAAAGATCAAGAACACGGACGGGCTTGCCCTTAAAAACCATCGGAAGGCGTTTCCCGGGCGGAAAAACATATCGGAACGCCCCCCGTTTATCATCAAGTTCCACCAGGGTGTCAACTGCCGGTGGCTTCTTTTTTTTCCAGAACAAATTCGACCCTCCTGTTTTTTGCTCGGTTTTCAGGGGTGGTGTTGGGAACCAGTGGCAAGATATCCCCGTATCCGGTTGCAGTCAGCCGATCGGGATCAACGCCCCTGGATATCAAATGCTTTAATACGGTGGTGGCACGGATGGCAGACAATTCCCAGTTTGAGGGAAATTGTCTGGATGAAATCGGAACATTGTCCGTGTGCCCTTTTATATTTATATTGTATTCATCATACTCCTGAAAGAGATCCACCATCCGGTCTATCTCAAGGGTGGCCGACGGAAACAATGTCGCCGATCCGGAACTGAAAAGTGCGCCTCCGGAAATGGTGATGATCAGCTTTCCGTTGTGGGCGTTCAGGGATAGTTGCTCTGTCCTTGCTGAGTTTTTCACCATTTTTTCCATGGAACGGTAAAGGGCACTGTCACGGGATCTAAGCCCGGTGATGTCATCAATGCGTATCTGCTTATCAAAACCGTCCGGCTGGCCGAGAAACTTCATCATCCCTTTTATCTCGGGATTTTCTTCTACCACCTCGTTGATGTTGGCCATGGTTTTTTTAAGGCTTTCTTTCTCAAAGGCAGCCAGGGAATAAAGGAGAACGAAAAAGACCATCAGCAGGGTCATGAGATCTGCGTAGGTTACCAGCCAGGTGGCCTCGTCATCGTGGGAAACATACCCCTCTGTATATCCCGAATCTTTCATGAGCGGACCTTCACATCCATATGTTCAAAGGGTTTACGTTTCCTGGATGAAATAAAACTGGAAAGCTTTTCGTATATGATAATGGGGTTGTTATTGTTGATGATTGAGATGGCCCCTTCACGCATGATTTCAAGGTTGATGATTTCAATTATGGTTCTGGATCGCAGTTTGCCGGCAACAGGGAGGAAAAAGAGTGTGGACAAAAAGGAACCGTAAAAGGTGGTCAGAAGGGCCGTGGCCATGGCGGGTCCGATGTTGGACGGATCCTGTAAATGAGAGAGCATCTGGACCAGACCGATCAGGGTACCCAGCATCCCGAACGCGGGGGCGTAAATCCCCATTTTCCGGAATACGTCCTGTACGATAAAATGTCTCATTTGAAGAGACTGGATCTCAGTGGTCAATGCCGCACGGATGACCTCTTCGGATGAACCGTCTGCCAGAAGACCGCATGCTTTCCTAAGGAATGAAGAGCGGGTTTTTACTTTTGCCAATTGCATCAGTCCCTGGCGGCGGCTGATCCGGCTGAGCTTGATCATGGTTGCCACAGCTTCGTTGGGATCCTCTTTCTCCTTTGAGAAAACAAAATAAGCCGCCTTAAAAGCGGCAAACACATCCCTGAACTGAAAGGTAATCAGGGTGGTTGCAATGGTGCCGCCGAATACGATCATCAGTCCGGGTATGTTTACAAAATTATAGGAGTCCCCCCCCATGAATATGGCGGAAATTATCAATGAGAGGCCTGAGATGATACCAAAAAAGGAAGCTAGATCCATATTGTCTCACTTTGCGTTAGATATCAATAGTTCCGGCAACAGTTCCGGGAACGCCTGCCGCAGAACGTAATGCTATTATATTCCACAGTACGGGTCAAGCGTCTAACCGGCATCCCGGAGTTTTGAGGTGGGGTTAGCGGTTTTCTTCGTACAGCTCTCTAATGGCACGGATAACATCCTGAATTTCGAAAAACGCATCCACAACTTCCGGATCAAAATGGCGTCCTGACTCTGAACGGATAATGTCCAGAACACGATCTTCAGGCCATGCGGATTTGTAAGAACGGCGTGAACACAGGGCGTCATAAACGTCAGCCAGGGCGGTTATCCGCGCGGCCAGGGGGATCTCTTTACCTTTAAGGGGTGTTCCGGTCCACGGCAGGTCATGGTCCGTGCGTCCGCCGTTGTTGAAAAGGGTTTTAAGGTGGGGAATTCGACCCGGATATCCGGCGCCATCCCAGCGTTCATGGTGATACAGGCTGATATCCTTGCTCATACGGTCAAGTTCAGAGGTTGTGTTGGCAAAAAGTGCCGCACCGTGGATCGGGTGGCGCTTCATAATTGCGTACTCTTCATCCGTCAGTTTATCGGGCTTTTTGAGAATGGCATCTTCGATGCCCACCTTACCGATATCATGGAGCATGGAGGCCAAACGGATCAAATCCCGGTACTGCTTTATTTCTTCAGCAGGAATTCCCCGTTTTTCTGCCAGGCGTTGATAGATTTCTGCCGAAAATGCGCCCACCCGCTGGACATGGGCTCCGGTTTCTTTGGGATCCCGAAGTTCCGTCATCCGCATCATCCGGAGAATCAATTCCCTGTTCATGATGCCTTTTTCAATGGCCATGGTGGCATTGTTGGCGAACAGCGGCACGGAAACCTGGGAAAAGTCAGAGAAGGGAACAAAATTGCCTTCGGTATCCTTTGCGTTGATTAACTCCATCACCCCAACGAGACGAGAATCAATGGTTTTCAAAGGTAAGGAAAGAATGGAGACCGTACGGTACCCCGCGCTGATATCAAACTCCTTGTTGAAGGTATAGGGACGATCAGACGGGATGGTATAGGCATCCTCAATATGAAGCGCATCACCGGACAAGGCGGTATACCCGACAATCGACGCCTGATCGATGGGAATCTGGAAATTGGTGTATTGTTCGGCCTGCCCTTTGTTTCCGGTAAACAGGGTATCGTTCTGGATGTAGCTGAATGTCAAATGATCCTGTTCAATCAGAAATATGGAACCTGCATCTGCCCCGGATATCTGCCTTGCCTCGAAGAGGAGCTTATCCAGAATGGTATCGACATCCTTAAATCTGTTCAGCCGTTCCAGGGTCGCCAATATATCCTGTAGGTGGCCTATGGGCAGGAATTGATCGCTCATGTGGATTTGACCCTCATTTTTTTTGTTTTATGATTGAGACGTACGGGGACAGCAAATTTAAATGCAATATACTGGTAAGCATAGATGGGTGAGACTAACATGTCAAGTTTGTGGTGTATCCGTTGATAAATAAACCCTTGTGCCCTGGATACGCCGTTGAAATCTTAAGTTGATCACAGGGACGGGAATCTGCTATGCTTTTCTCCGCTGTTCGGCGGGGTTTATGAATATGGAAAGCGGAGGATGCGCGCCACCTGCCGGTGAAGAGAACTGCAAAGGACGATTTCTTGAAAATACGCACCTATGTCACGCTGGTGATCTGTTTAGTCCTGATGACTATGGCCGGATGCGAACCATCACCTCCGGAATCCAGCCCCCCTGTTGACCTGTGGCACCCCCAGCAGTTGGAATTTCATCCCCTCCCGGATAAGATCAAGTGGATTACCAACAATTCAGACCCGGTTTATTCATCTCCTGCAGCAGTCAAAGGCGGTATGCTGAGATCTGCATTGTCGAGTTTTCCCATGACATTCAGAGTGGTGGGGCCGGATTCCAATGGCGGGCTTGCCGGCGCCCTTCGGGATAATCAGCTTGGGCTTCTCGGCATGCACCCCAATACCCGGAACCTCATTCCCGAGCTTGCCACCCACTGGGCCTATGGGGATGATAAAAAAACCATGTATTTCAAACTGGATCCGGATGCCAGGTGGTCTGACGGCCACCCGGTGACGGCCAGGGATTATATTTACACCCTGACGTTCATGCGGTCAAAACAGATCATCGCACCCTGGTACAACGACTATTATACCCGCGAAATCGAATCTGTCATTGCCTTTGATGACTATACCATCGCCGTGAAAAGCACCAAAGCAGTGCCTGATCTTCACCTGAAACTCGCCATCGGGCCCATACCGGAGCATTTCTACCGGAAACTGGGAAACGACTTTACCACAAGGTATAACTGGGCAATCGTTCCGAACACAGGCGCCTACCAGATTTCAGATTTTAAAAAAGGAAGGTACATCAGGTTTGATCGAAAGAAAGACTGGTGGGCAGCAGATAGAAGATATTTTAAGCACCGGTTCAATGTGGACACGGTAAAATTCACCGTTATCCGGGACACAAACCTGTCATGGGAGTATTTTAAGAAGGGGAGACTGGATACCTTCGGCATGACCCTTCCGAAGTACTGGCATGTGAAATCAAAGACACCGGTCATCGACAACGGTTACGTTCATATGATCTGGTTTTTTAATGATCTGGAACAACCATCCTACGGTATGTGGCTGAATCAGGACAAACCGATATTCAAGGATAAGCACTTGCGGCAGGCATTTGCACATGCAATGAATGTGGACAAAGTGATACAGAAGGTATTGCGGGGAGATTATCTCCGTCTTCCACAGGCTTTTTTCGGGTACGGAGAATATACGGATTACACCATACAGGCCCGTTCCTATGATATCCAAAAAGTGCACACACTCATGACCGAAGCCGGATGGCAACGGGGACAGGATGGTGTCTGGAAAAACGGAGACCGGCGTTTTTCGGCAAAGGTCACCTATTATACAGATGAACACATGCCACGATTGGCTGTATTGAAAGAGGAAGCCCTGAAGGCAGGCGTCGAACTGACCCTGGAGAAGCTTGATCCTTCCGCAGCATTTAAAAAAATTCTCGAAAAACAACACGAAGTTGCCTGGATGGGGTGGAGCACCAATATCAGACCCTCTTACTGGCAGGGGTGGCACTCGGATAATGCCCATAAGGCCCAGACCAACAACATCACCAATACCGACGACCCGGAACTGGACGGCCTCATTGACCGGTACAGGGACAGTTTGATCAAAGACCAACGCATCGCTCTGTCCAAAACCATTCAAAGAAAAATCCATGACATTGGTGCCTATGTACCGACGTATATGGTGCCTTATGTCAGAACCGCATATTGGCGCTGGATGAAACTGCCTGAATTCCATGGCACCCGTTCCACCGATCAAAGCATGTTTGATCCGTTTTCGCCTGCCGTCGGCGGATTGTTCTGGATCGACGAAGACGCCAGAAAAGAAACCAGAGAGGCCATGAACGCCGGATTGACTTTTCCACCGGTTCGAATCATAGACAACAGATACAAACCGGAGGCATTGTGACATCAGGTAAACCGATATTGGCGGTGGATCAACTTGTGGTTTCATTTGATACCGAGATGGGGCCCGTGCGGGCGGTGGAAGATGTGAGCCTGATGCTTCAGCCCGGAGAAGTATTGGGGGTTGCAGGTGAATCCGGGTGCGGGAAAAGTGTTACCGCCCTGAGTATCATGAGACTGCTGCCAAAGCCTGCTGCTTCAATTGAAAAGGGCGAGATCCGTTTTCAGGGGCAGAATTTGCTGACCCTTCCCACAGCGGAGATGCACCGGATTCGCGGGAAAAAAATATCCATGATTTTCCAGGAACCCATGACAGCCCTGAATCCGGTTCATCCCGTAGGCAGACAATTAATTGAGGTCTATGAACTTCACTTTCCGGAAATGGGGCGGGAACAAATGGTGAAGAAATCGCTGGCAATGCTTGACCGGGTTGGCATTCCGGATCCCGACCTGGTGATGAATAAATTCCCCCATCAATTATCCGGAGGCATGCGCCAACGGGTGATGATCGCCATGGCACTTTCATGTGAGCCCGACATCTTGATCGCTGACGAACCCACAACAGCCCTGGATGTTACGGTGCAGGCACAGATCATGGACCTGATCGCAGCGTTTCGCCGGCAATCCGGTATGTCTGTTATCTTGATTACCCATGACCTAGGCGTTATCGCACAGAATTGCGATCAGGTGGTGGTGATGTATGCCGGCAGGGTTGCCGAAACAGCCGGCGTTCGTGAACTTTATGCTGATCCGCTCCACCCGTATACCCAGGGACTATTGTCTTCTATTCCTTCCCGAGCGCAGTCGGCGAAAACCCCTTTACCGACCATTCGCGGCAATGTGCCGTCGCTTCTTCACATGCCTTCGGGCTGCCGTTTCGCTGATCGTTGCCCCCGGGTTGAGGCGCGGTGCCGAAAAGAGATCCCTTTACTCCTGCCAAAAGGCTCAAACCGTTCAGCAGCATGCCATTTGGTATGACCATTCAAAAAAAAAGAAGGTTTTGAAAATAATCCTTGATTTTTAAATAAAACCTAATAGTATACATTCAAAGCCCATCGTGCAGGGCTTTTGAAGGTTTCGTTCTTAGGGCTGGTTCCATTTGTTCAAGTGGCAAGACCTGAAGTTTGAAACTGCAATTATTCACACATTTTAAGGAGAGAGTCACAATGGCAAATGGGGTCGTAAAATGGTTCAATGATGCAAAGGGTTACGGTTTTATCGAACAGGAAGAGGGACCTGATGTATTCGTGCACCATACCGGCATCAATTCAACTGGTTTCAGATCCTTGAACGAAGGTGACCGGGTCACCTTTGACGTGGAAGACGGACAAAAAGGTCCAGCTGCGGTTAACGTTACTGTTCAGTAGCACTATTTTCAAAAGGGTTTTATCGAACGAGATGTAAACCCTTTTTTCTTTGGGCGCACCGCCCCTTTATAAACGATATACTTCCTTAATTAACGCAAAAGGCGTTTCAGCGAATAAGGAGATGCGTCGATCTCCGTCTGTTCACCGAAAATCATATCCGCCACCAGTTTTCCCGTACCCGTGGCCAGGGTGAGTCCCAGCATCCCGTGGCCTGTAGCAACCACAAGGTTCTCATGGCAGGGTGACCGGTCAATGACGGGCATGTCATCCCAGGTCATCGGCCTGAGGCTGGTCCACTCTTCAATGACCGGTTCGCCGACCGGCGACCGCATATACTCGCCGGCCCCTTCTATCAGCTTATTCAGCCGTTTTCTGTTCAAGCTGCTTGAAAACCCGGAAAATTCCATGGTGCCGCCGAGACGGTATCCGCTGTGCCACGGGGTGACCACCATATTCCGCTCGTAGAGCATGCAGGGGATCTCCGGACAGACGTTGGGGCGTCCCATGGTGATACTGTACCCCTTGCCGGGCTGAACCGGCAGGTCGAAGCCCAGCCGTTCTGCAATGGGAGCACTCCATGCGCCCGTGGCCAGGACAACGGCATGGGCATCGTAATCCCCACGGCTGGTCCTGACCTGGGTAACGGTTTTGCCGGCAACGGTCAGATCAACAACATCACAGAATTCGTCGATCGTCACCCCTTTGCTCAACAGACGATTCTTCCAGGCGGCAACAAGATGCTCCGGCCTGAGATGCTGGTCGCATTCGCTATACCACGCGCCTGCAATATCCGGCTTCAACGCCGGTTCGAGGTTGAGCACCTCACGTTTTTCCAACGGACGGTATCCGAGGTTGAATGCCTTTAGAAACGCGTTGGTCTGGTGAAAATCTTCAAAATTTTTACGGTCCCTGAAAACGGAGAGAATCCCTTTTTTATGAAAATCGCATTGAAGCAGGCCCGGGTCCAGGAGGCTGGAAAACAATCCGGCTGAGTATTCGAGGATGTCATACTTGTCCGCTGCTGCCCGCTGCATATGGCTGGGGGTGCATTTCATGGCAAATCGCACCAGCCACAGGAGCCGGTCGATGTCGATTTCAGGCTTGATAAACAGCGGGGACGTCCGGCAGAGGGTACGGATGATTTCATGGGCAACTGCACCCGGCGCGCACAGGGGAATGACATCGCTGAAGTAGAGCAGGCCGCAATTGCCGTGGGATGCGCCGCTGCCGACCTTCTGCCGTTCAATGATTCTGACCCTTGCCCCTTTTTCCGCAAGATAATGGGCGCATGCCAGCCCGATGATGCCGCCGCCGATGATAATGATGTCCTTTGAGTCAGCCATGCAAATACGCTCCAGTTCGAGAGTGTTCAATACAGGAACCGCCAGGTTAGGACACCTGAATCTTTATTGCAACACAAAATAAGACACTACAGCCGGGTTTTTCCCGGAATTGGATGGCCTCCGGAATGGAAATGGTGTATAAGGGAAAGGTTTTTAAACCGGCCCCAATTTTTAAAGAAGACATATGCAGATTCTCGACATCAGCCGTGTCAAAAAATATTTTCCGGTAACCTCCGGGGTTTTACTGCGTCACACCGGGAACATCCACGCCGTGGACGACGTATCCTTTTCCGTAAACAAGGGGGAGACGCTGGGAATCGTCGGCGAGTCGGGATGCGGAAAAACCACCCTGGGAAGATGTATTATGGGCCTTTACCCCCTGACCGCAGGAAAGATCACCCTTGACGGCCAATGTCTGTCCACGCTGAATGCCGTCGAGAAAAAAGCGTTCAGCACCCGGGTCCAGATGATTTTTCAAGATCCCTTCGAATCGCTGAATCCCAGGCAAACGGTCAAGCAGATTCTTGAAGAAAAATACCATATTCACGGCAGATCCGGTAAGACGGTTACCACCGAGATTGGTGGGCTTCTCGGGAAGGTGGGCCTGAACAGGGACGACCTGCTTAAATATCCCCATGAGTTTTCAGGCGGCCAGCGCCAGCGTATCGGCATTGCCAGAGCCGTGAGCATGACCCCGGAGATTATCGTCTGCGACGAGCCGGTGTCCGCCCTTGACGTTTCCGTACAGTCCAAGATCCTGAACCTTCTGCTGGACCTGCAGGAACGGATGGATCTGACCTACCTCTTTATTTCCCACGATCTTTCAGTGGTGCGCCACATGTCCGACCGCATCGTTGTCATGTACCTGGGAAAGATTATGGAAATCGCCGATGCCCATACCCTGTACACGTCCCCGAAACACCCTTACACGGAGGCGCTGCTCGACGCCATTCCGATACCGGATCCGGACCAGCCAACCTCAAAAAACCCGTTGAAAGGTGAAATCCCCTCGGTTGAACACCCTCCGACAGGGTGCCGCTTCAATACACGGTGCCCCCACGCTCAGGACCTGTGCCGGGAAAAAGAGCCGGGGCTCATCCCCAATGCCGAAGATGCCTCCCACATGACGGCATGCCATTTTTTCCACTAGCACCCCGGGGACTTCCCCTGAATAGCCATGGATTAGACTTGCGAAAAACCGGTTAGAATGCTAATGTTCCCTGTTCGTTGAAAGAGTAAGCATGCAGGGGGAAGTTAAAAGACAATGCCTGGGAACAACAATTCATTGACACAGATGGTTTGCAGAAATACCACGGTCTTCATCGTCCTGACGGCAGCGGTCCTCCTCGCAGGCTGCGCCAACGAAGCCCCTGTACCGGAACCCCGGTTCATCATCAAATCGGGCACCGTCGTCATTTCCGAGGTTGAATTTGCCCAGGAACTGGATCTGAAGCTGACAGCCTACCCCTACGATGTCAGGTCCCGTGCCGGAGAGTACAACGCCATGGTGCTGGATCTGGTGTCCACGCTGTCGGAAGAGGCGGTGATCCGAGCCGCTGCAGCAGCCAGCGGAATTACCGTGTCCGCGGAAGATCTGGACGGGGCGGTCGCAGAATTTAAAAACGATTATCCCGAAGACAGTTTTGACCAGATGCTGCTGGAAAACGCAATTCCCTATGAGGTATGGAAAAGTCGTTTGAAAAAAGATATGGTCGTTGAAAAAATGGTTCAGCGGGAACTGGTCGACGTCCAGGAGATATCACCCGACGACATGGTCTCGTTCTACAAAGGCCTGGGTGAAAAAGACCGGACCAAAGAGCCGGTATCCCTGGACGAAACAAGCCTGGTCGAACAATTGAGAATGGAAAAAAGCCAGGCATCCTACACTGAATGGATACAGGGACTGACGTCCACCTATCCTCCGGAAATAAACCGAGAGGCACTGGCTGAGTTTTTAATCAACCTGGAATAAAAAAGGAAGCATGATGATTAACCTACGTCAGGTTTTGAGTCTGGCCGC
>JAKSBB010000850.1 GCA_022361315.1 Desulfobacterales bacterium | reverse complement strand
TCTCTGTCGCGGCTTTACAGCCTGCTCCGGGAGCATGGGTTAAAGTAGTGCCGTTTATTTTTCTTTGGTCCTTTTTAAAAAACAAGAATTAAAAACAGGAAAACAGACTTCGGATGGATGACTTCCCATCCGGTTGTCGTTGTTCCGCCGTTTGATACGCTTTAGGTTTCAGATGGTTATCCCCGTGATCCATCCCCGTGATTCATTCGGGTCATCCGGTGGCACACCCCTTGCTCTTCATTTTAATAGTTGAACTGAAAACCGTGTTGAAACTTAAGGCAGGAGCTTATGCGCATATTCATCGGATGGTTCGGACATGAAACCAACACCTTTTCCCGCAGGCACACCGATATGGATCTGCTGGTCTCCCAGGGGTATTGGGAAGGGGATACCCTGTTGACCACCTTCAGGGATACCCCCAGCTATCTGGGGGGGATGATCAAATGTGCCGAAGAAAAAGGCATTGAGCTGATCCCCTCTGTCGGTGTGGAAAATGCCGGACCGCCACTCACCGAAGATTGTCTTGACACGATGGTTGAAAAACTCCTCTCCCATGTAAAAAAACACCTGGGAAGATTTGAGGGGATCTGCCTGGGGCTCCATGGGGCGGGCTGCACACGGACCTGCACTGATATCGAATCCCATGTCCTCACCGAGATCCGGCAGGTGGTGGGAAACCGAATGCCCATCACGGTGACCCTGGATCTCCACGGTAATATTTCGGAAGGGATGTGCCGGCTGGCCACCGGGCTGTTCGGCATCAAGGAAAATCCCCATACCGATTATGAGACTACGGGATATGAGGCCATGTCGGCGTTGATCCGGCGACTCACCGAAGGTCTGGGCTTCTCAACGGCCCGGGTCAAACTGCCGCTGCTGATGCCCATAACCTCGAATCAGGATGGCGTCTACAGGGAGGTGACGGAATATCTCCGGGCGTATAAACGCCGGCATCATCTTCTGGATGCCGCTTTTTTCCCGGGTTTTCCCTACGCGGATCATCCGGATATTGAATCTTCGGTATTTGTTACGGCTGAACGTGACCCTGAAATCCATGCGGAAACCATCGCCGGGTATGTCTGGTCCAAACGTCAGGGTATTGTCCCGGAAAAGGCACTGGATGCGGAGGGTGCCGTGGAGAAAGCGATGCACCTCATCAAGGCCGATGGCAACAGACGCGTCGTAATCAATGAGATGTCGGACAACCCCGGAGGCGGCGGCCCCGGGGACGGCACCCACCTGCTGAGGGCCATGCTGGAAATGAATGTGGAAAACTCTGCCTTCGGCTATATTTACGATCCCGGGGTGGTCCGGGCGGTAATGGATAAAGGTATCGGTCAGCGCATCAGGATCGGACTCGGTGGTAAACTGGAGGATGAAAAATTCCACGGCAGCCCGGTACTGCTGGAAGATGCACGGATCTGCAGCCTTTCCGACGGTAAGTTTGTGGCCACGACCCCGCTGATGGCAGGGATTCCCGGCAGTTTCGGCCCCACCGCGACCTTGAAATCCGGCAATGTATATATCATTGTGGCTTCCGTGGCCAACCAGACCTATGATGACAGGATATTTTTTACAGGTGGTGTGGATATCCGGCAGATGTCCCTGCTCGGACTGAAATCATCCCAGCATTTCAAAGCCTTTTATGAGGGAGTGGCTACGGATATTATTGCTGCCGACCCTATCGGGATCGTCACTTCGGATTTGTCGGTGTTTGATTACAGGCATTTGACACGGCCGGTATACCCCATTGATCCGGATGCTGTCTTTGAATGCGGCTAATTGCTTCGTTCTGCTACACGCTTTGTTGTTTTTTAGAATTTAAGAATTAAAAACTGGAAATTTGTCCGAAATCATTTCGGATTGTCTGTGGGTGCTGGGAGAAAACGTTTAATTTTCAATTTGTTACGAATTTTGCTTGCTGCTTGTGTCTTCTGGTATATGAATTGCTAAAAGTATAAACCAATCTAAAAATTTATGAAATGAGGCAAACCGCAATGGGTGACATTCAGAAATATCCTGTGAAAGAGATCGAAAATACCTGGATCACCATGTCAGACGGCTGCCGTCTGGCCGCCAGAATCTGGATGCCGGAAAACGCAGCGCAGGAACCTGTTCCTGCCGTTCTGGAATACCTGCCCTACCGGAAACGGGACGGTACCACCATCCGGGACGCATTGACCCATCCTTATGTGGCCGCTGCCGGCTATGCCTGCATCCGGGTGGATATGCGGGGCAACGGGGATTCCGACGGGTTGATGGAAGACGAGTACACCCGGCAGGAGCAGGATGATGCCCTGGAAGTCATTGCGTGGCTCTCCGGCCAGCCCTGGTGCTCGGGAAATGTGGGGATGATCGGTATCTCCTGGGGCGGGTTCAACGGACTCCAGGTGGCGGCCCGGCAGCCCGCAGCCCTGAAAGCCGTCATTTCCATGTGTTCCACCGACGACCGTTATGCGGACGATATCCACTACATGGGCGGCACCCTGTTGAACTACAACCTGGGCTGGGCAGCGGTGATGATGGCCTATTCCTCAAGGCCCTGCGACCCTGAGGTGGTGGGAGACGGCTGGCGGGATATCTGGATGAACCGCCTTGAAAATCTGCCCTTCCTCATTGAGCCCTGGCTTACACACCAGCGGCGGGACGATTACTGGAAGCATGGGTCCATCTGCGAAAACTACGCCGATGTAAAGGTGCCCGTATTCCTTGTGGGGGGATGGGCTGACGGCTATTCCAATACCATATTCAGGATGCTCCAGGGGTTGAAGAGTCCAGTGACTGCCTTGATCGGTCCCTGGGCCCACCTGTATCCTAACTTTGCAAAACCCGGCCCTGCTGTCGGATTTCTGCAGGAATGCATCCGGTTTTGGGACCATTGGTTGAAGGATAAGAAAAATTCGATCATGGATGAACCGGTACGCACCTACATCCAGGAATCCGTTCCGCCACGGGCCATGTATGATTTTGTTCCCGGCACATGGACCACCCAGGCGGCATGGCCGCCGGCCGAGGTGTCTGCACTGAAACTTTACCCCGGCATCAATGGGTTGGATGAGGCGGCCGGAAGCGGCACCTTTGACATTGACACCCCCCAGACACTGGGGCGCTGCGGCGGACGGTGGTTCTCTTTCGGGTCCAAACCCGACCTGCCCACGGATCAGCAGGCAGAAGATAAAGATGCCGTGGTCTTTGAAACCGATCACCTGGACCGGGATACGGTGATCTGCGGGGCCCCCCGTCTGAAGATCCGGCTCAGTTCGGACCAGGCCTTCGGAATTCTCTGTGCCCGCCTCAGCGATGTGCAGCCCGACGGACAGGTGACCCGTATGAGCTACGGGCTGATCAACCTGACCCACCATGCAAGTCATGAGAATCCGGAAGCTTTGGAACCGGGGCGATACTATGACCTGATCCTCCAGTTGAACGAAACCGCATGGCGTCTGCCAGCCGGTCACAAGCTGAGACTGTCCCTGTCAAACACCTACTGGCCCATGGTCTGGCCAAGTCCCGGCAAAACCGTTTTGACCGTGGATCGGGCGGAAACCTGTCTTGAACTCCCCGTGCAGAGGGCTGAGTTCAGCAATGCCAAGCCCATTCCCGAACCTGAAAACGCACCGGCGCTGGACCAGACCTGGATCCGGCCGGCCAAAGGAGGCTGGTCCGTACAGGAGGACATGGAAACGGGCAGGGTGACCACCCACATATTAGACGACTACGGAGACAGGGTGATTCATACCCACGGCCTTCGGACGGCATTCAAAGGGGAAGAGGCCTGGGAGATCCTTCCCGATGATCCCTTCAGTGCCAGGGCCACCCTGACCTACGAAACCCTGACCGCCCGGGACGACTGGGAAATCAAAACGGAATGCGTCAGCACAATGACCGCCGACGACAGTTATTTTTATATCACGGCCACCCTGAAGGCTTTAGAAAACGAGGAGCCGGCCTTCCACAAAAGCTGGAATTTGAAAATAAAGAGGGAATCCGTTTAGCCATATAATTTCGCCTTGATACCTGAAAAAGCCAACATAATGATCAACACCTAAAAAGGAGAACGTGAGATGTCTGAAAAGAAATTTGATTGGAGCCAGCAAGCCTTAAACCGCCGCCAGTTTCTGCAGGCCACCGCTTTGGGTGCCGCCGCCATGACCCTCCCCAAAGTGGTTTGGGCCGATGGGAAGAAGATTTTAAAGGTAAGGGATTACACCTCCGTAGAGAGCTTTGATCCGGCCATTCATTCCGGTGTACCCGAAGAATCAGCCATCCACGCCATCAACAATAAACTCATCTGCTATTCCCCCGGGGATAAATGGGGATGGCAGCTCGAGGCGGCAAAATCCATTGAACAGGTGGATAACACCCACATTAAATTCGAGCTCAAACAGGGGATCATGTTCACCAACGGTTACGGTGAAATGACGGCAGAAGATGTGAAGTTCAGCCTTGAACGCCACTTTGATCCCGATCTGAAATCCCAACTTAAGGGTGATCTGGGTACCTTCAGCCATGTGGATGTCACCGGCAAGTATACCGGTGTGATCGTATTGAAAGAACCCTTCGCCCCC
>JAKSBB010000762.1 GCA_022361315.1 Desulfobacterales bacterium | reverse complement strand
GTATTCAAGGCATCTGGTATCCACATAGCCGTTGTTCCGTAAATGACCGCAGTACTCTTTTATGAACGCTCTGTCATTACATTTGCTTGCACACTCTAATAATTGATATGTCAATGGCCCTACGCAGTCAGGCGGAGATATTGCTTTCAGGTAGGCGAACTCTTCGGCATGCATCTCAAGACAACTCATTAGATAAGCGATTCGATAGTTCATCTTGAGATCTGGGCCAGGAGATACGCGACCAGCCACCATCTTTGCGATCCGTATGGACTCCTCTTTGTCGCCCTCGGATATATGTATCTCCGCCAGAAGAATATCCGCATGCCAATCGGGTAGTTGTTCTTTTACTTTATTGAGCGCATCTCGTGCGTTCTCAGGAGATTTGTTTACGCATTCTAGTTCCACCAGAAGATCAAGTATCCCAATAGCTGCCTCGTCAATGGTCTCCGGCCACGAGCAATGGGCCTCTCGGAGAACACGCAGGGCACACGCTTGGTTCTCATCATCGCCTATAGCGCTTAATGAAGAAGCATGTGCGAGGAGTAGTTGGCGAGAGGAGTTATCGAATCTAGATGGGTCTGTAGTCTCAGTAGCCTCCTTAAACTGATTGCGATCGATTAAATATCGCCAGTGGATCAATCGAATTTCTTCGTCATCAGGTGAGATTGCAATTGCTCGTTCCAGATCAACGCGAGCTTCCTGAGAACGACCCAATGAGGAATGTATTTGCGCACGATTAGCAAGCAGTGCTGAGATTCGTACTGGAGGGCCTTGCTGCCCCAACTGATTCAATGCATTTTCAATATGATGCATAGCCTCATTAAGCAATCCTTGAGGATCAGCAAGAGGCTGTGAGGCGCGTACATGGCGATAATCTAGAGTAGCTATTTTGAATAAGCTTTGGGAAGCAACACTAAGGATATTTGCGTCGTCAGGGTATGCTTTTATTGCCAACCGTATGTAAGCGATAGTTTTCTCTACCAGTTGCTCATTGGCAGCCAGGGAGGCTAACGCTATTGCAACACCAGCATGCTCACGTACAGCGGGTATCAAGTGCTTTTCTACATCGATGAACTTCGATTCTGGGGGCGCCGTCAACACCCAAACCTGGGCCGCAACGTCTTGGCTTGGATTACTTTGAAGTATGCTCTCCGCTAAGTCCCTCGCCTCAGCATCCCTGCCTAATGCGTGCAGAGCATACGCTTCAAGTGATCTTGCTTTGGGATTATCAGGGTCGTATTGCTTTGCATCCAACAGTTGTAGCGCCGCAGCTTCATGGTAACCATCATGGTCGTCACAAAGCCCCAATTCTGCCAATATACGATAACGATTGTGGCCTGATATTAGCGACCATAATTCTCGACGAGCAATTTCTAAGTGAGCTTTTGCTTCAGGTATGTTTGATTGTTCACGCAGTTCTTTAGCGCGTTGAATGCGGCGTGACGCTTCGGCCTCAGCATCGCTGGCAT
>JAKSBB010000494.1 GCA_022361315.1 Desulfobacterales bacterium | reverse complement strand
TTTTTCATTCAACAGACCAAACAGCCGGTTCACGGCCCCGGCATCCACCTTTCCTTCGGCCACCAGTTGGAATACGGTTCTTTGATCCGCCACCGGCACCCCTTCAAACCCCACATTAAATTGCCGGAGAAGATCGGCAAGGGCCCGGTACATGATGTGGCCTTTTTGGTAGGCAATCCGTTTATCTTTAAGATCCAAAAGTGAAGTGACGGTGGAGTGTCGCGGCAGATACACCTGCCCCCAGTCCACGATGACCGGTTCCCGGGTGAACCGGAATATCTTTTTCCGTTCTTCGGTAACACCGATAGGGCCCAGAAGGTCGATTTCTCCTTTTTTAACGGCCTCAAGACCTTCCAGCCAGGACAGATGGACCCACTCGATCTGCCAGCCAGCCCGTCTGGCGATTTCGGTAATCACCTCAGGAAAGATACCGGCAGCCGTACCCTCAGATGAGGTAAATGCCAGAGGACGGCTTTCATGGAACCCCACCCGGATGTGATCCGCACAATCCCCATGGGCGGTGAAAAACAGAATCATACAGAGAGAAAAAACACACCGGATCATACCTCCGGCGGCATGTCCGGGCGACGGCCGTTTATTCTTCATCATTAATCTGATCAAACCACGATTCCTCACCGTAGAGGGTTTCCAAGCACTCCTTGCAAAGGCTGTGGGTGAACATGGCCTCGGAGTGCGCCTCGATGTAGCGTTCCAGGGTATTCCAGTATCCCTTGTCATCCCGGATCTTCTTACAATTCGAGCATATGGGTAAAAGCCCGGATAGGGTCTTGATGCTTCTCAGGGCATCCTTCAACTCACGGATCAGTTTTTCCTTTTCTTCGGCCGCCTGCCGGATCGGGGTGATATCCCGGTGAATGACAATACTCTCCAGATGGTCCCCGTTTTCGTCATGGACAATGGCAGTACTCATCTGGATGTGAAGCATCGCGCCCGTTTTGGTTCTCCGCCGGGTCTCAAGGATCATCTTCTCTCCGCTGATGGTCCGTTGCCAGGCATCCAGGGTTTTCTCCATTTCACCGTCCGGCACAAAATCAATCCGCTGCCCCATCACCTCTTCCGGGGTAAATCCGTACAGGGTTTCAAAGGCGGGATTCACATAGGTGGTATTGCCACCGGCGTCATAGACGACGATTGGGTCGGGAGATGCATCCATTAATGCGCGAAACTTGTTGTTTCCGTATTTTCCCGAGTCCACCACATCTATGGCGAAATGCCTGCCTTTATCGTTCATTCAATACCGATCCTCCGAATTCGTGAGGGAAAACACACCGAGAGTCCGGTGCATTTTTGTTTATACTACACGAATTCTGTCGGATCACCAAAAGAAAAATACCACGGGGTGGTGCCGTTGCCCACTGGCGAATTCAGCAGATTTACCCGGGATAAATGCCGGCCGACGCCGGCCCACAGATAGAAACCTTGGAGGAAGAGGCAAAAATGAAAGTTGACAGTGCCTGCCCGAGAATGTAACAACTCACCTGAAATAAAGACGCTTTAAAGGAGAATGCATGATGGGCGTACCTGCCGACACATCCGATATAGAACTGCTGGAAATGATGGCCCGGATATGCCATTCCATCGCCTATGAATCCCCGTCCAAATCAGACCCAAAAACCGGGGGAGCCGGGAAACGGGAAACAAATATCGAGACCCTCTTTGCCCTGACGGACAAGGGTCGGTCCTCTGAAGAGATCTCCAGCCTGGCGGAATCTTTCGGACTGATGCTGGTAAAGCTGGAAACCCGGGAGATGCGTCAGGAAGAGCTGATTGCCACCCTGAAAAAGCAGAATACAGAGCTTGAAGCGGCCCGCAAACGACTGGGGGAACAGAACAAATCCCTGAAAGACTCCCTGCGGGAAAAGTACCAGCCGGCCAGATTTGTGGGGCAGTGTCCTGAAATGCAGTCCGTCAAACAATTGGCCCTGAACATCGCCCTCCGCCCCATCAACACCCTGATCTTAGGCGCCAGCGGCACCGGCAAGGAAGTCTTTGCAAAAATGATCCACTTCAACTCCCCCAGGGCGGACAAACCCTTTGTGGCCATCAACTGCACCGCCATTCCGGATTCCCTCTTTGAAAGTGAAATGTTCGGCATCAACAAAGGGGTGGCCACCGGAGTTACCCAGCGCAAAGGGATATTTGAGCAGGCCCACACCGGTACGGTGTTTCTGGATGAAATCGGAGATATGAGCCTGCCGAACCAGGCCAAGCTGCTCCGGGTGCTGGAAGAGCAGGAGGTGTTGCCCGTGGGTGGGGCCAAACCCGTAAAAATTGATGTAAAAGTCATCTCCGCCACCAATGCCAACCTTAAGGAGGATGTGAAGAGCGGAAAATTCAGGGAAGACCTTTACTACCGTCTGAATGTGGTTGAAATGACCCTGCCCCTGCTCAAGGACAGGGGGGATGATATCCTGATCCTTGCGGAAAAACTCCTGGCCAAAAACTGTATCGACCTGGGCCGCACCCCGATATCCCTGAGCACCGGGGCCCGGCAATGCCTCCTGTCCTATGACTGGCCCGGCAATGTAAGAGAGTTGAACAACGAGATGGAACGGGCTGCCGCCCTCACCCTCACCGAGCGGGTGGAACCCGAAGATCTGTCCGCCAAACTCAACACCCTGGGACCGGCTGATGGAAAAAAAGCTGAAGGAAGCAAAGAGCCACCAGCCTCCGACACTGCGTCTGCGGCGGCCCCTGAAAGAAAGTCGCTTCTGGACGACCGCCAGAACCTCAACCTGGACCGCCTCAAACACCAGGCCGTTCTCATTGCCCTGGATGTCACCGGGGGGAATAAAACAAAGGCTGCAGGACTGCTGGGTATCACCCGTGAAGGGTTAAGAAAACACCTGTTGAAAACCAAGAAGTAGGCCGGTGGCAGTAAAAAATCAGTCTTGTATCTCTAATGGCAGTTTAAAGTAAAAGGTGGTATCTGCATCCGTGGTATACCAGACCCGGCCCTTGAGATAGGTTTCACCGAAAAGCTTCATGGAATAGGTTCCCAGCCCCCGCCCGACATCCGCCTTGGTGCTGAAATACCGCTGGAAGATCCGCTGCTGAATCTCATCCGGAATCCCGCCCGGATTCCGGACGGACCAGACCACCCCATCCGTCTCTTCGGTTACCTTTATCAGGACTTCGCCCCCGTCCGGCGTGGCCTCCAGGGCGTTGAGAACCATATTTCCCAATACCTTTGACACCAGGATAAGATCGGTAAACAAAAGGGTTTCCCTATCAGGCCATTGCTCCCGAAGGCGTTTTCCCCTCAGTGACCTGTGACCGTCCAGAATCAAAGCCAGTTCCGAACGGATATCCTTGAGGCTGACCTCAACGGCATTCACCATGTAGGTGTCGTCTTTTTCATAGGAAAACACCTTCTGAAGGTCCACTTCACCGGCCAGTTTCCGGATACCGTCCCGGATATGGCGCACCCGCAGGTTTTCCGGCTGCGCCATGGACAGGAGTTCCGCATTTCCCATCAACCCGGTGAGCAGGTTACTGATATCGTGGAAAAACACCCGTTCCATATTGGTCCAGATCTGCTGCCGGGTAATATCATTGGCGAAAAACAATACCCATCTATGGTCATCGATGGTCACGGCCCGGGTGCGGATCAAAAGGGACATATCCTCAGTCACACCGCCCCGCTCCCGTGTCATGGTGCAGATTTCCTCCTGATCCTCATGGGTGTCTATGCATGCCATGGTGGCGATGGCGGCACCGCAGGTCACACACCGCGGTGTGGTGCCGCAGCCGGCAGGCGCTTCATCTGCATAGGTGCAGGCCATGATATCGCCGAACCGCAGCCCCAATACCGAGGTGATATCTCCCAGCCCCAGGCTGTCCACCAGGCCGTGATTCACCGCCACCACCTGACGGTCCTGATTCATCACCAGCAGGAGGCCGGAAACGATTTTAAGTATCGCTGCCATCACCGGGCTCTGACTGACCAGGGAAATCTGTTGTTCAAAGCGGTCGGGATCGGTCTTTTGAGCCGGCGCAAAATATGTGTCCATGGGGTCTTTCCTTCTGCATCTTTTTTATTCGTATGGGAAAGTATCCGGATTATCCGGCACGAAGTCAATACCGGATTGATAATACCTGACGCCCCTGTATAATAGTGAATATCAAAGGAGAACATATATGACAGCCACGATTTTATATATTCCCCACGGCGGGGGGCCTTTGCCCCTGATCAACGAACCGGACCATCCCGGCCATGCCGCCATGCTCTCTTACCTGCAGAACGCCGGCCGGACACTTCCCCGGCCCGATGCCGTTATTGTGATTTCCGCCCATTGGGAGAGGGATATCCCGGTCATCACCTCGGGGGCGTCACCGGAACTGATCTACGATTACTCAGGATTTCCCGAGGCGGCCTACAGGCTCCGATACCCGGCACCGGGAGCCCCTGAACTTGCAGAAAAAGTCCACACCCTGCTTTCCGATGCCGGTATCAAGGCAAAGCAGGACGGCAACCGCGGTTTTGACCACGGGGTATTCATCCCCCTGACACTCATGTACCCGGAAGCAGATATTCCCTGCATTCAGATATCCCTGACCGCCGACCTTGACCCGTCCGCCCACCTGAAAACAGGCCGGGCACTGCAGCCGCTCCGCAGCGAGAACATCCTCATCCTGGGATCGGGATTTTCATTCCATAACATGGGGGCCTTCAGCCAGTCGGGACAGCCGGTGGAAGACCCTGAGAACCTCGCCTTCCAGAACTGGCTTGCAGAGACCCTGACCGCTCCGGCGCTGCCCCCGGAAGTCAGAGAAGACAACCTCCTCCGCTGGGAATTTGCCCCCCATGCCAGGTACTGCCACCCCAGGGAAGAACATCTGCTGCCCCTCCACGTCTGCGCCGCAGCCGCCGGCTTTTCACCGGCCACGGTCACCTTCAGGGATCATATTTTAGGCAGGCTGGCCCAGGCCTTCATCTGGCTGGTTTGCTGAACCTAAAAATAGTTCCTCAGCTTCAACTCAAAAGGATGGGGATTCAAATAGGTCTGATGCCGCAGCCAGGGCTGGTCATACTTGCGCACGTAGTGGTTGATCAGGGTCATGGGAACAATCAGGGGGACAAACCCGTCCCTGTACTGGTCAATTAAGGTCAGCATCTCCTGCTTTTCGTCAGCGCTGAGCTGCTTTTTGAAAAAACCCATCATGTGCATGAGCACGTTGATATTCTTCTTCACCGTGGTCTTCAGGCTCAACGCCTTTATCAGCATCTGTTCGTACTGATCAAAGAGATCACCGAGCTCAAACTCTTTGGCCCGGGCCACCAGCTTGCCCATCTGCCGGTAATCCCCCTGGCTGTGGGAAAGAATCAGATACTTATTCCGGGTGTGAAAATCCACCAGCCCGCCCCGGGTGAAATTCTCCTTCAGCAGGTGCCGCCAGCGCTGGAATGAAAAGATACTCTCAATAAAATGCTCCCGCAGCTTGGGATCGTGGAGCCGACCCGCCTCCTCCACCGGAATCCGGGGGAATCGCTGGGTAAACGCTTTGGCGAACAAACCGGTCCCTGTCTTTCGCACCTTGCCGTCGTCCCCGTACACACGGATACGATACAGCCCGGACGACGGCGATTTACTCCGGAAAATAAACCCGCAAAGATCCTCGTTTGCCAGCGCATCCAGCCGCCCCGGTATCCACGACATCATCATCTCCGTCATGTCCACATCCGTTTTCTGGGTCATCAACCGCGGACAAGCGGGATCCCCCACCAGTCGCACGGCTTCCCTGGGCGTCGGCATCCCGCACTCCACCTCCGGGCACACCGGCACATACTCGGCAAACATCCCCAGGGTCTGGGTCAAAAAACGATCATGACTGTGATTCCCGTCATACCGGACCTTTTCGCCCAGCAAACAGGTGGAAATCCCGATCTTTATCTTCGGCAGCATATTTTTCTCCCCTTTACTATCATCACGACATCTGTCTCAACGACGATTCCTAAACATGGATTGTCCTATCTACGGATATAGCGGCAACCGCCTCTTTCAGTCCGTGATGAGACGGCTTGGCTTACGCTGTTCAGGTTAAGCGTACCCTTCCGACATTGTCTGTCAGATCAAATCTAAGTTTCTGCAATTGATGATCTCTTTTTTGTCTATCAATCCTTTTTGCCCATTCATCTTTTTGGCTTTCCTGCGATTTTCTTTTTCTTCACTCTCCTGATCGAAGCCGGGAATCATTTTAAACTCAAAAACCCTGCCTTCATCACTTCGTTGGTAGAAACAATTCCAAGCATTATTTTCCTGATCACGTATTCCGAATGCAGACACACATGCAGTACCACTACTGGTGAATTCTGCATAGTCGATATTCCTCAAAGCGCCCTCCATTCTTGAATTCCGAAAGTTCTCATCTTTCATCAATATCATCATATCATCCATGTATACCTTTTTGTAAAAGTGCCCGCTCTTTTCATTTTCGTTTTTGATCGAATATGCATCCGCATGAAACATTCCTGCCTCGTTGTTGTTGCGAGTGAAATATATGTTGCCCTCAGAAAGCGCCGGGGTCAGCACAATTTCAGATAAGGTCATAGATGGCAAAAGTTTAATGCCCCAGATTTTATTAATAGATTGGGGCAAATAGTAGGCCCAAATCCCCCCCTTCCCATTGTGCAACCGAATTTCATAACAATCTTGATCTTCATAAAAATCATCAAAATAAAGACCTATGGGTATGACGGGTTGGTTATTTCCCAGCAGACGTTTAATAACAGCACGGTCAGAGGCACGGGAGTTCTTTATAGCCAGAGCCGGATGTAGATAGGAATAGTTTTGCTGAAAGTGAGTTATGTGTCTCTCTTTTGAAGGTGCTCCCTGCCAGGAGCAAATATAAGGTTCCATCCTTGGACTGAAGGGAAGTTTTATATCAACAGGATATTTCTTCAGAAATTCTTTTGGATTTATTGCAAATTCTGCCGTTGCGTCCTTACTGAAATCGCCCATTACGTCCTCCCATGTAATTTATTGGCTAAATACCTGGGCCGGATCAGCATTGCTTGATCTGCCTATAATCTGTGTCGTACTTCATTGGACTTTTTGGGATTTATCGCCCAAAGAAATCCGTCCGAACATCCATGCCAAGTTCTGAATAAGTAAGGGAAAGTACATAGATAGCATAAAGATATAGACTCAGGATGGTCAATGCAAATGATAATGAGAACCTCATTTTTCCCAAACAAGGTTTTGCATAAAATAATTAATCATAATTTAAATCGGGATAAACTTCTTTTGCAAATTTTCTGTATCGTTGCAGGCTATTGCTATCAAGCCAAAATTCATAAGCAGAGTGATATTCGGGCAATTTGGTATTCTTATCAAGAATAGTATTTATTTTATTGATGACCCTTCTTCCCCAATCGTTTTTAGGAAGACCGATATAACCCAGAACATACTCTGGCATCCCCTTGATGGGTAGGCAAATAAGACTTTTTTTCTCACGTGAATGCTTCTGATAGTACTGTCCTTCTGTCGGCCAGCCTAAAACATAATCTATTTTAGCCGAATGCATCAGCGTAAAAAGTATGTCAGCCAAATTCACGTCATAATTTTTTAAAATATTTTTGTTGTTTTGATATTTCAAAAGAACCTTGTCGATAGGAGCCCCATATGCTCTTCCAGCAGAAATGCCGACCCTAAGGTCACTTTCTGCAATGGCTTTATCAAATAGAAATTCACCACTTTGATTCATATAAGGTTTGAATTTTTCCAATTCGCTTTCCGGGACGATCGCGCAACTTGGAATCATCACATTGGCAGGGGTTGAAAACTCGATAAACTTTTCTCGATTACCTATTTTGAGTAACGCAGGATAACAAACCTTTTCTTTTTTCTTTAGCAGAATGAAGGTACGTTTCGCGTTGACCTTTAGAAAATCATGATCGAAATCATGAAGTTCGTTTGTAAGCAGCTGAACGATAGAGTCCACAAATCCTTTACCTTTGAGGGGCCCACTATCAATAAATATAGGAGGGAAATCGGAATAAAGCCAAGTAATTTGATCCCCGGCAAGACTCGACTGACAACTAAGAGACAAAAGCAGTACAACGATATATACTGTTTTTAAGAATTTCATAAGCGGCTCCAAATCAATAGTAGGCCGAAAGCATGCATTGCCACCTCAAGGTGAATACATCGTTTGCAGTATTGATAAAATATCAATATTTTTATCATAGAATAGGATGGTATAAAAATTATAAATAAAAATCATCAATTGGCATAAAGTAAATCAAAACCGTACGTTAATGGTATCATCCAGCGCTGTGATCATGACCTGTCCGATGACAAGGTGTCGTATGCGTACCTGAATTTTAGTGGCGGTTCACTCCGGTGTAGGCTGCCGGGTATATGCCCGCCTTCCCCCAATGCAAGCAACAAAAATCCATACACAATAACCACCGACAACGGATGCCACAACACCATACCTGGAATGCCGCCTATGACAATATCTCAATGCGATTCCGGCCGTTTTTCTTTGCACTGTAAAGCATCCGGTCTGCGCTCTGCACCAGCAGTTCCGGGGAATTGTCCCCATGGGGAACCATGGAGGCCAGGCCGATGCTCACGGTGAGGCGGTCATGAATTTTTGAGCCCTCATGGGGAATCTTAAGGTCCCAAATGCCGTCCCGCATCCGGCTGACAACAGCCGACGCCTTATCAGCCGTGGATTCCGGTAGAATGACAGCGAACTCTTCGCCGCCGTACCTGGCGATGAAATCGCCGGGACGTTTTTCAACGCCGCTAAGGGCCTGGGCCACCTGCCGCAGGCAGGTATCACCGACGGCGTGGCCGTAGGTATCGTTGTACTGTTTAAAGAAATCAATATCGATCATGGCAAGGGAGAGGCTGGTGCTGGAGCGTTTGGCACGGCGCCATTCATCGGCCAGGACCTCGTCAAAGCGCCTGCGGTTGGGGATGTCGGTGAGGCCGTCTATTTTGGCGATGTACTCCATTTTGTCCCGGTGTTTGCTGATCTGCCTGTTTTTCTCTTCCACCAGGGCCAGGGTCTCTTTGAGTTCCCGGGTTCTTTCGGTCACCTTATGCTCCAGGGAGGCGTTCAGGACCTTGAGTTCTTCCACCAGGCGATGGTTTTTCTGTTCCAGCTCGTAGGCTTCCAAAGCCCGCTGGACCGTTACCACCAATTCCTGGGGTTCCACCGGCTTGGTGAGAAACTTGTAGATCTGCCCCTCGTTGATGGAGCTGATAATGGCGTCGATATCCGTGAAGCCGGTGAGAATCATGCGGATGGTCTTGGGGATGATGGGAATGGTCTCTTTGAGAAATTCCACCCCGGTCATCCGGGGCATGCGCTGGTCGGAAATAATCAGATGAATGGCGGAGGGGCTGTCATGGGACTGGATGAGCTCCAGGGCCTGCTTCCCGTCCTTTGCCGTGAGCACGCCGTAGGAAGGCGGCAGTATCCGTGACAGGCTGGTCAGGTTACTCTCCTCGTCGTCCACCAGGAGAATGGTGTGCATTTTTTCTGCCGGAGCCTGATCCCGGACCTTGTCAATTGCCGATTTTTTCAGATTTAACGCCATACGTTTCCTTTATCTCGTGTTTACCGCTTTAATTGTCTTCCACCGGCAGGTGCACGGAGATCCGGCTGCCCTGTCCCGGGCTTGATTCCACCTCAAGTTTTCCTCCGTGGGCCTCGACAATGCCGTAGGTAATGGACATGCCCATACCCGTTCCTTCTCCCACCTCTTTCGTGGTGAAGAAAGGTTCAAATATCCGCTGCCGGACGGTGTCATCCATGCCGCACCCGTTATCTTCAAACCCGATGACCAGTTCTGTCCGGTCGTCTTTGACTCTTTTCCGGGTGGACACCCGCAGAAGACCGGTTGTGTCGTCCCCGGTTTCTTCCTGTTTCGAGGTAATTGCCTGGCAGGCGTTCACGATGAGGTTCATGAATACCTGGTTCAACTTGGCCGGCCGGCAGTCAAACACCGGCTGCCATTGGAAATCGGTTTCAAACCGGACCGATTTTTTATACTGGGTCCGGATGATGCGCAGGGTGGATTCCAGACCCGCCACAATGTCGGCGGATTTAAGTTCCGCCTCATCCAGCCGGGAAAAGGCACGCAGATCCTTGACGATGGTCTTGATGCGCATGCTGCCTTCGGTAATGTCCCGGACGGCCCCGTCTATGGGTTCATACTGCTGTTTCAATATGTCCACGATCTCTTCTTCTTCCTGAAGCAGATCCAGGAGAAAGGCCTTCTGGGTGCCGATATCGGTTTCAAGGCTGCGAACCCCCAGGTAGGCAAAGTTGGCGGGATTGTTTATCTCATGGGCAACACCGGCCACCAGGGTGCCCAGACCGGCCATCTTTTCGGACTGGATGAGTTTGGCCTGGGTATGCTTGAGCTGTTCATGCTTCTCTTCCAGCCGGACCAGTGTCTGGCTTAACTCTTCTGTCCTTTCCGCCACCTGTTCCTCCAACCTGGCGTTGTAAGCCTCCAGTTTCTGGCTCAGGACTTTAAGATTTCGGCTCATGAAATTAAAGGACCGGCCCAGGTCCCCCACTTCATCCCTGCGCCCCCGTATTTCAGTGGTCAAAAACTTTCCTTCTTCATAGCCCTGGGCAATATCCCGGGTGGCTCGGTCCAGCTCAGAGATGGGTGTAATGACCAGCCGGTTCAGCAATAGGTAGAACAGCGCACCGGTTACCAGGATACTGGCCAGTATTACGCCCGCCACGATCTTTCCCAGGGCGGCACCGGACAACAGGAGTTCCTTTTCAGGCATCACGGCAAAGGCAAACAGGTTCCGGTGCAATTGTCGTCCCTGGACAAAGGCCGGTATTCCCCGGAACATGGTTTTCCTGACCATTCCTTCTTCCAGGGTCTGGGTCATTTCGGAGAAAAGATCGCCGGGCAGTTCACGGTCCTGCCCCTCTTCTTCCGGAAGAAACAGAATATTTCCCCGGCTGTCGGTCAGATAAATCCTGCCGGTGTTCCCGATACGCCCCTCCCTTGCCTGCCTGGCAAGGAACTCAGGCCGCATGGTGATCATTAAAAATCCCCGCAGGGACTCAGTCCATTCAAAGGACTTGTCCCGGAGAACCATCCGCTTTCCGGCCATAAATGCAGTTTCTCCGTTATCCGTATTTTCCACCAGGAAAATCTGCAACGGCTCTTCAGCTGCCAACATGGCCTTGAAGTAGGGGGAGTCCCCCTCCTCATCCCGCAGGTTGGGAATGTTCTCCAGCGTACACCGGGTGTCCTCGTACCCG
>JAKSBB010001302.1 GCA_022361315.1 Desulfobacterales bacterium | reverse complement strand
GCCAAGCACAGCGGCAATACCGCAAGAGGGGAGGCCCTGGTTGATCTGGTTAAAGAACGGCAGGCAGACGGCGTTATTTTCACCCTGCTCAAATTCTGCGATCCCCATGCTTTTGACTATCCTTACATGAAAGAAATTCTGGAGGGCGAAGGCATCCGCCACCTTCACCTGGAAATGGACGACACCCAGGACAGCGCCGGACAAACCGCCACCCGGCTGGAAACCTTTATCCATATGATTTAATGAGGCCGCCAATGAATGATACGGTGAACGACACGATGAATACCAGGGCAGAAGACAAAGAGACCAAACCCGTTAAGATTCAATCCACCAAAAAGATGCGGGACATCATGACCCATTATTATATGGATGCCCTGACCGCAAAAGACAATAACAAAACAGTGGCCTGGATAACCTCAGGCGGACCGGTGGAACCCCTGATCGCCATGGATATCATTCCGGTTTACCCGGAGAACCACGGGGCCATGGTCGGGGCCTCTAAAATGGGGGAAGACCTCTGTGTGAAGGCGGAAGAAATGGGATACAGCACAGATCTGTGCTCTTATGCCCGTTCGGATATCGCCTGTGCCGTCGCCGGCGGTGGTCCCCTGGGTGGTCTGCCCAAACCGGATATGCTGGTCTGCTGCAACAACATCTGCGGCACCGTGCTCAAATGGTATGAGGTGCAGGCCAGACACTTCAACGTCCCGCTTTTTATTCTGGACACCCCCATCTGCCACACCGGTTATACCCCGGAAATCGCCGGGTACGTGCGGCAGCAGATGGACGAGTACATTGAGTTCCTTGAAGAACATACCGGGCGCGCCTTTGACATGGAGAAACTGGGTGAGGTGGGTAAGCGCTCTCTGGCCGGCCAGAAACTCTGGCAGAAGGTACTCAACACCACGGCCAATAAACCCTCTCCCATGTCTGCCTTTGACGCATTTTTTTTCCTGGCCCTCATTGTCACCCTGCGTGGCACCCAGACCGCCGTGGACTTTTACACGGATCTTCTGGCGGAGATGGAAGACCGGGTGGGGAAAGGGATATCCATCGTACCGGATGAGCGCCACCGCCTGCTCTGGGACAACCTGCCCGTTTGGTACAGTCTGAAATGGCTGTCTAAAAAGTTCTCCGGTCACAACGCCTGCCTGGTGGCGGATACCTACACCTCGGCCTGGTGTTCCTCCATCCAATATATAGATCCGGATAATTTTCTGGATTCCATGGCCGAAGCCTATACCCGGATCTACCTGAACATCGGTGTGGACGAGATGGCCGCCCAGGTCCTTGAAATGATCCGTTTTTATGATGTGGACGGATTCGTCATGCATTCCAACCGGTCCTGCAAACCATACTCCTTCGGTCAGATGGATATCATGCATATCGTCAGGGAAAAGGCCGGCATTCCCGTTCTCCTTCTTGAAGCGGACATGGTGGACCCCAGGAACTTTTCCACCTCCCAGGCAGAGACCCGTATCGATGCCTTTATGGAAATTGTAAAGTAAAGCGCCTGAAATAAAGCACCTGAAAAGGAGGCACCACAGCCAAATGATATATGCAGGTATCGACATCGGTTCCATTACCGCCAAAGCGGCACTGATCAGAAAGCGGAAAGACAATACGCTTTCCCTTGTGGCGGCCCGGATAATCCCCACGGGTTACAATCCGGCAGTTGCCGGGGAAAATGTATATGCCGCAGTACTTGAATCGGCTGGACTATCCCCGGACAACGTGGCGGGTGTGGTGGCCACCGGATACGGCCGCAATGCCGTAGCATTCGCAGACAAAGCCATGACCGAGATCATCTGCCACGGGGCCGGTGCTCACTTCTTCAACCCGGAAATCCGTGGCATCATCGATGTGGGCGGCCAGGATTCCAAGGCCATCCTCCTCACTTCCAACGGCCAGGTGGAGAACTTCGCCATGAACGACAAGTGTGCCGCCGGCACCGGACGTTTCCTGGAAGTCATGGCCAAGGCCTTGGAACTGGACCTGTATCAACTCGGTCCCATCAGCCTCACCGCGGAAAAACCGGTGAAAATTTCAAGTATCTGCACGGTATTTGCCGAATCCGAGGTCATCTCCATGATTGCCGGCCAGGAAAGCCGGGAAAACATCATTGCCGGCATCCACGATGCCACGGCCGCCCGGGTGGCAGGCCTGGCCAATAAAATCGGCATTAAAGAACCCTTGGTCATGACCGGCGGTGTGGCCAAAAACACCGGCCTTGTGCATGCCTTGTCACAACGTCTGGGGATGAAAATTCAGGTGGGAGATTCCCCCCAGGAAAATGGCGCAGTAGGCGCAGCCGTTCTGGCTGCTGAAAGCTGAGCAGGTGAATTTGCAATCCAAGGCCTTTTCTGATACCCATGGGATTTAATTTTCACCAATACCGGGATCTGATGAAGGGATATCCACCCCATGCGCCTTCTGGTTATTGACATGCAAAACGGATTGTTCACCCATAGCACACCCTAATAGAGGAACACTGATGGCAAGAGAACACGGATTTCTGAACGGCCCGGAAAACACAAAGCTCTTTTATCAATGCTGGCTGCCACAGGGGGAATCCAGGGCCGCCCTGGTGGTGGTCCACGGGATCGCCGAACATAGCGGACGGTATATGAACCTTGTGAACAGTTTGGTACCGGAGGGGTTCTCCGTATACGGCATTGATCATTACGGGCATGGCAAATCCGAAGGAAAACGGCTTTATGTACCGGGGTTCAGTGTTTTTGCGGACGGTGTTAATCGACTTGTGGACCGGGTCAAAGAATGGGAGCCCGGAAAGAAGATATATATTATAGGGCACAGCATGGGGGGATTGATCACTGCGGACTGGCTAATAGATCACCAGGACAAGGTGGACGGCGCCATCCTCTCGGGCCCTGCGGTTAAAGTCCCGGACCACGTGTCACGGATCAGCCTTGCCGTCTCAAAACTGCTGTCGACCCTTTGCCCTGGGTTGGGGGTTATCCAATTGGATTCGGATACCATCAGCCGTGATCCGGCAGTGGTATCCGCCTATGTAAACGACCCGCTGGTATCCACCGGCAAGGTCACCGCCCGTCTGGCAGCCCGGATGCTTGGGGCCTGCGGCCGGGTGACGGAACACGCAGGTGCCATCCGGCTCCCCCTGTTAATTCTCCATGGCGGTGCGGATGCACTGGTGGACCCGGAGGGGTCGGAGGAATTCCACAGGGCAGTGGGCGCAGATGACAAACAGCTGATCATTTACCCGGATAAGTTCCATGAAATTTTCAATGATCCGGGACATGGGGCGGTATTTTCAGATATCCTGGAGTGGCTGAATCCCAGACTTACAGCATCGCCGGCAGCATCGGTATAGGGCGAAGCCATTACAACAAGGTGTACTTGTTCAATGCTGTTTTCCGGGAACGCCAATCAGGAAGGAACCTGTCCATAAAACCGTAGAACCGCTTATTGTGACCCGGCTCCAGCAGATGAATCAATTCGTGCACCACCACATATTCAAGAAAGACGGGATCCAGCCGGATCAGGGCCAGGTTGACCCAGATCCGGGCTGCCCTGATGTTGCAGCTTCCCCATCGGGTTTTCATCCGCCGTATGCCGACATCTTTTGCTGCCACACCGATTGCGGGGGCCCAGACATCCAGAAGCTTTTTCACCTCATGCCGCAGCTGTTCACGGTACCAGCCGTCAAGCACGGCTTTTTTTTTATCGGAACCGGCGCCGGGCCGGGTATACACCGTAAATCCGTCATCATCTGAAAAGACAACCCGCGGCGGTTTGGACCGTTCTTCAAAGGTGAGCGGATAGGCCTGCCCCTTGTACCAGGTGGTATCGTCCGAAATCATCTCCGGGGCGCCCTGTTTTACCGGCCTGTTCATCTGCCTGAGAAGCCACTCGGTTTTGGCGGAAACGGCTTTGCTGAGGGCGGTCCGGTTGATTCTAACCGGGACAGAAATACGTACCGTTTTGTGCCCCGGATTCACCCTGAAATAGATATGCCGGATCTTTTTTCGTACGATATCAACCCGCCAGCCCTCAGGGGCCAGGGACAACACCGTATCAAGGGCCTGCACGTTTAGTTTTCTTTCTGTTTCAGTCCCTGTACCAGGGTATTCACAAGCTGTCCGTTGGGGGCCTGGGCCATGGGGTTAATTTCCAGAAGTCCCTCCCAGGTTGCGATGGCGGCCGGCAGATCGTTCAGGTCGTGCATGAGAACGATCCCTTTATTGAATCGGGCGGTTTCGTGGACGGGATCGGCGGCAATGGCCCGGTCAAAAGCTTTCACAGCCTGCTGGGGATCACCGTTGCGCCGGTACATGACACCCAGATCGGTAAGCACGTTGGGGTTACCGGGGGCCAGAGACAGAGACCGTTCATAGGCTTCGATGGCATCTTTAAAGCGGTTGGTATCAAAAAACAGGTTGCCCAACTGGGTCCATCCCTTGGCATTATCCGGGTTATCCTTTAAAAAGGCTTCCAGTTTCAGGATGCGGGAGCCGGCTTCAACAGCGGCCTGATCTGCACTCCCCGCATTCCCTTGAGCGGCGGGGGGCATACCGCCTGGCTTGGATACGGCAGCGGGGCCATCCTTGGCAAGTTTGAATGAGGTGTACACCGCTCCCAGCATAAATCCAAAAGTCACCGCCACCAGAATGGCCATATATAATGTCTGTCTGCTTACCATATTGGTGTTGGCCGAATTTTTCTCAGAACCTTTACCCATTTTACCCCGCATTTCATTAATAAAAGTTAAATTGATCTTACCGGCTTGCTACCACCGGGTCATACTCAGGAGATGAATATAAGCATGGAGACAGGGTAATCAATATCCCCCGGGAAGAATCGGTGCAAAAATGCGACCCTGTGCCGTAACCTTATGGATGCAGCGCCTGGCGCTCTCTGTTCAGCACACCGGCCCGGGCCAGTTTTACAGGCCCTTGTCCTGATCTGAAGTCCACGAGTACCATACCGTTGAACCTGCCACTCCCGTAGACCTCAACCCTGTAGATCCGTCCGTCCCTGTCAATTGAAAACCGTTTTGAGAAATCCTTTTCCCGGACCACAAAACCGGATTCGCTCCGGGTATTCTTCCGTGAAAATCCGATAATATTCACCCGGTGATCCGGTATGTGCTGGACCAGAAACCTTTCCCGCACCTTCACTTGGGACCCGAAGGGCACCGTAACATTCCGGCCGTCCACCACCATATCAATTTTGTCCAGTTTCAAATCATATTCAAAATACTGGGGGTCCAGACGGCTCAGCCGCCGGTTACCGTGGTAAAGCTGATATCCTTTGCCTTTGGGTACCAGGGTCAGCAGGGGATGATTCACATGGAAGTCCATATCCCATCCTTTTTCCATGGGAATGAACCTGAGATGATTACGGACGTTTTCCGCCATCACCAGCACCCGCCGGTTCCCCAGATGAACGGCAATACCTTCGTCCATGGCAGTCTTAATGCCTCTGTCGGTCAGAGTAAACCTGCGTTCAAAGGATATGCCGGCCCGTGTCAGAAATGCCTCTATGGCCAGCAGGTGATAATAAACGCGGCCCGGGGTCAGAAAGGTTTTGCTGGCCTCAATACCAAATGCCGGCTTACCGTGTTTCAGGGCGAAATAGGTCAGGGTCTTTTCCATTTCGCGGTTCCCCTCCGCCGTGCGGGTATTTTTCACATGGATTTTGTGATCCGTCGACAGCAGCCGGGTATTCATATCCCGGGCGCATCCCCGGGCGATCTCTTCCAGGTCGTCAAAAGTGCCCGCCGGTGTCTCAGTGGATTCCGGCATCTTTGCCTGGTCAATGATAATACTTTGCCCCCACCGGTTCGGATTCCGCTGGGCGCTTTTCCAGGTATGGGTATAAAACCCGCTGCCGTCATGGAGGTTGAGGATGAAGTCCACTTCAGGGTCTGTGATGAGTGACTTGATCCGGCCAACGGTCTTCCATTCCGGGTCATCCGGTGTCAACCGGGCGAATTTCCGGTTCATATCCCCGTGGACCCCTCTGGATCGTCTGACGATACTGGGAAAATTGAGGTTGGGAACCACGATCACCCGGCCGGACCGGATATCGTAATGGGTGGTAATAAGGGCCGCAGCGTTGAAGCCCCCGGGCTCATCCCCCTGAATTCCGCCGACAATCAATGCTGTGGCCCCGGGGTTCCCCGATGCGAGATCGTGAACGGAAAACTCCAGTGGCGTTCCTGCCCATAAAAGTGAAGGAGAGAAAAAACACAGCAGTAGAAACAGCACACCCCATGCCGCTCCCTTTCGCATGACGAACCGATTCCGGTCGCTGCTACCCCACTTCAACATGCCAGGGTTCGAAACGTACCCCCAGGTCATTTTCCCGATCATATCTGAATTTGATGTATCCTAAGTCGGACAGTTTGTTGTATACCCGGGTCTGGGTAAACTTTTCAGTAAAATTATCAATCCCGAAGCCCTTTTCCCCCACGTCGAAGTCACCGGTGCCGTGGAATGAATACCCCGGAGGCGCAAGGGATCTGGAAGCCATGGACAGGTTGCCCCGGCTCTCATTGGCTTTGTTCAAGAACAGCAAAAACTGTTTCATCACCCCGCGGACCCCGGAGGTCAGCACGGCATCCCGGCCGATTTTCTTCCGGATATCCCCGTACATCTCCACCGGCTTTCCTTTAAACAGATAGTTCCCGGTGTGCTTTATTTTCACGGTTTCCTTTACCGGAATCCGGTCGGTCATCCCCGGGATGGGCTTCTCCCCCTTGAATCCGTAATCTGCTGCAGAGCTGTAAAAAATTTTTTCAAGGAAGGCAAGCTCCTCCTTTGTAAACCGCCCCACACGGCTGTACCCTTTGGCATAGGTCCGGGCATCGTCAAATCCCAGCAGACAAAAATTGGCATACCCCACCAGCCGCTGCAGGCGTTTTATCCGTGACAGACAGCTGTGAAGCAGTGGCATGTGAGACTCCCCAAGCACCACATCGTCATCAAAATGCTGGTTAAAAAGTCTGGATTTAATCAACTGATCCTTTATGTGGCGGTCATCTTGTCCGGCAGCGACAGCATCCGGCGTCCCAAAACCGGCACTTCGGATGACCAGACCTTCCGGTCCCAGTGCCGGGGAGACCGTACTGCCCGGGGCCGGTGGACCTGTGCCTGGGGCGCCGGCAAAAGAAACGCCGGCAACATGAATCAGTGGCCCGGAGCAAAACGCATTCAGCACCACCATCCTGCCCGCAGATTTTAAAAACGCCCGTCGATCCATGACCCTCTAATTTCACACCGGTTTGGGTAATATACAGCTGATTCCGGGCATTGTACTTCAAACCTTCCATCCGGAAAAGAGTTTTTTTACGGACCGTTCTTTTGCAGACAGCAGGCAAGTCGCAATTGTAACACACCCCACAGCCATGGGTCGCAGTTTTGCGCCCAACCCCTAATAGCAAGTACATCTCATAAACGGCTAAGCAACTGAAATAAAAAGACAAGCCAACCACCACAAAGCTGGCATGCATTATGCTAAAACCTATGGGATTTATGGGGTTTACGGGTCTATCGATACAAACCAGACCCCTCTGGATAATTAGGCCCCTTTGGATAACCAGACCGGAAGGAGAAGAGACATGGAGAAAGTTGCAATCGTTGGTTGCGGCAGTTACATCGACCAGGGCTACGGATGCCCGGGCGAGTGGCGCTGCCTCAAATCCGCTGCCCTGGGAGAGGGGAAATTTGAATCCCCGTCGGCTGTGGTGTCATTTGTCAAATGCCAGTGCCCGGGCAGGGCTGTTGTTCCCAGTCTCGGCATGGCGGCCAAACTGGCTGAAATCAAGCCGGATAAAATTTATCTGAGTTCCTGCCTGGCCAATGCCGTTCCCCGCTGTCCCTACACCAGTGCCGAAGATCTGGCCGGTATCATCAAGGAAAAAACCGGTGTGGACGTAGTCATGGGAACCCACGATTATCATTAAATATAGCCTATCCACTGCAATCAGAGAGAGAAAGGAATCACAATGGCAGAAGCTGTCATCAAACTCGGCCGGAAAAAAAAGGCCTCAACATTTTTAGACAAGGTGAAGGAAATCCTGCCCGAAGGCGGGAACCTGAATGCCTGCCTGACCTGCGGCGCCTGTTCCTCCGGATGTCCGGCGACTGGGCTCAAGGATATGGACCCCAGAAAATTTCTGCGCATGGCTGCCCTGGGCATGGACGAAGAAATCATTGCCTCGGACTGGCCATGGATGTGCACCATGTGCATGCGCTGCATCTACGTATGCCCCATGAAAATCGATATCCCCCAGCTCATCTTCAATGCCAGGGGACTGCGCCCCAGAGAAGAACGTCCCAAAGGCATTCTGGCCTCCTGTGACATGGCCTTGAGAAATGAGACAACCTCTGCCATGGGCACCACGGAAGAAGATTTTGAGTTCGTGGTTGAAGACGTCCTGGACGAGTACAGGGAAGCCCAGCCGGAGTTTGCCGAAATGGAAGCCCCCATTGATAAGGAAGGGGCGGAATTCTTCCTGAATCAGAACTCCAGAGAACCGGTTACCGAACCGGACGAAATGGTTCCCCTCTGGAAAATCCTCCACCTGGCCGGTGTGGACTGGACTTATGGTTCCAAAGGCTGGGCCGGAGAAAACTACTGCATGTTCCTGGCCGACGATCCCTCCTGGAAACAGATTACCTCCACCACCGTGGGCCAGGCCAATGAGCTGAAGACAAAGACCTTCCTCAATACGGAGTGAGGGCACGTCACCTTCTCAGT
>JAKSBB010000441.1 GCA_022361315.1 Desulfobacterales bacterium | reverse complement strand
GCCGATGGCAGTAACCGAGGCCTGGGTGGAGTTTTGAACGCCGGCAATCTTTGAACTGATCTCACCGGTTGCCTCGGCAGTCTGCTGGGCAAGTGCCTTAATTTCTCCGGCAACCACAGCAAACCCCTTACCGGCCTCACCGGCCCTTGCCGCCTCTATGGTTGCATTTAAGGCCAGAAGATTTGTCTGTTCAGAGATGTCTGCAATGGTTTCCGTCACCTTGCTTATTTCCGTTGCCGCTTTCCCCAGGTCATCCACCTGTGAAGAAACCTGCTCCGCATTGACCACAGCCTGTGCAGTGGTTTCGCTGCCTTTGGCAGTATTGCCGGCAATTTCATTGATGGTGGCGGACATTTCTTCAACAGCCGACACAATGGCCTGAATATTCCCCGTGGTTTGCTCCGTGGCGGCGGCGACGCTGTTCATGTTGGTGGACATTTCTTCGGAAGCGGCAGCCACATTGTTGGACCGTGTGGCGGTCTGGTCGACATTGGACGCCATCTGCTCGGCCACAGTGGACAGGTCCGCCGAGGAGGAATCAATTGTCTGAACCCCTATTTTTATATCCCTCACGATATCCGACAGATTTGTTGTCATCTCCTCCATGCTGGCATATACGCTGTCATTTTTTGAGGAGCCGTTCTCAAAAGTATGCACCAGGTTACCGGCGGCAATCTCTTTTGCAATGAGGGCGATCTGGTTGGGATCGCTGCCCAACTGCCCCATGACACTGCGGATGATAAAAAAGACAATCAAGGCGCCTATGATCACCGAAACCACACTGACAATGGAAACGATGGATACCGCCTTGCCGTTTGAGGCCTGGAGCCTGGGACCGATTTCATCCTGTACGTTCTTGATATCCAACTTCACATCTTCCACAAATCCGGCAATTTCCGGTCCGATACGGTCCAGAGTATTGTTGATGATATCGTTACGTTCCGTGATCGTTTTCACCAGATCATCAAAGGCCTTGCTGTACATCTGCTGGGAACCCTGAACCACTTTAAGCAACTCCCGACGCTTGGGGTTCTGCAGTTCCTTGTCCAGCACGTCAATATTCTTCATCATTTTGGCGAATTCTTCATGAACCCGTTCCACCGCCCCCTGGTCGTTGGTATCAAGAAACTTCGCCATGTAAAGCCGGGCAAGGAGCAGGTGTTTCATTGACAGGCCGGTATAGTAAGAGGCGGTCTGATCGCCGTCTTCATAGGCGGATATCATGATATCGGTGAGGGAATTCTCCATTAGCGGACCCTTAACGTTCAGGACCCCATGAACCAGTTCATTTCTGGTTCCGATATAGGCAACCACCTGATCAAATCCCTTTTCATAATCACCGAGTCCGGCATCCACCGCCAGAATTTTCTCCGCCCGTTCCGGTTTCTGAATTTCTTTTTTGGCCTCTTCCTGAAAGACAGCCATTTTATTCCAGCGTTCACGGTATGCCTTCAGGGCATCTTCCGAATTGGAGATTAAATAGTTTTTCACATTCATCCGCACCATCAGCATATTGGCCTGGAGGCGTCCCGCAAGATTCGCATCCCGTGCCATTTCCCGATATTGCATGAATCCGGAGGACGCGTTGTTTAATGCAAAAAAACTGACCATCGATACGGTGAGCAGTAAACCGATCACAAGTCCAAAGCCTGCAATGAGTTTTGTTTTTAAGGTGAGTTGGTTCAGGTTCATGGAAGCCCCCCTTTAATTATCCTGTACATAGTAAATGTATTATCTTTAGCGCGTTTTCCCTTACCTTCACCGCAACCGGCCTGTTCAGGTACGCTAATTCGTTGACGTGACCGTCGTCATCCCCGGTCTCGTCCATGGGTATCCCTGTAATAATGTGTTGTGGCATTCTTGATATTACAAAAGCCGGGCCAGAACCGAACCAAAGGGCACAGCACCTGAAAACAGGGGTTCTCGCATCTTAGGAATGAAAAGGTCAGGTTCAGTTTGGCGTGATTTCGTATTATAAAATACGAATTTACTATCTCGTGAACCCTGGAGAAAGGTTATTTGGAGATCCGGTGGGATTTTAGCAGGGCGTATAACCGGCTTTTGCTGACACAGGCCATTTCAGCCCCTTTATCCATGTCATTGTCAACACGTGCCATCAACTGCTGCAGGTAAAGCTTTTCGGTTTCCGCCACCATATAGCTTTTCACCAGCTTCAAGGGTTTAATGGGGTTAAAAAAACTTTGGGGCAGGTGGAGCAGATGCGTATTTTCGTCACCACTGGCCTTGTCTTTTTCCCCAGCATCTCCGGCATCCTCGCCGATGGTCTTCTTAATTCCGGAAAGTCTGATGCGCTGGGGCAGATAATAGGGGTAAAGCATGGCCCCGCCGTTGCTGGAAAGGATTGCCCGTTCAAGGCAATTGATCATCTCTCTCACATTTCCGGGCCAGTCGTAGGATTGCAGGGCGGTTAAAAAGCCGGGCTCAAACCCTTTGGTTTCCATGCCGTGGGATTCGCATATCTGATGAATATAATGAAGCAACAGCGGCTGTATGTCGCCGATGCAATCCTTTAAAAAGGGCAACTCAACATGAAAGGTCCTGAGTCTGAACAATAAATCACTGCGAAATTCGCCACGGGATACCATGTCGTCAAGATCTCTGTTGGTCGCCGAAATCAATCTGAAATTACTTTGGATTTCATCCGTCCCCCCCACAGGGTTAAACCTGCGTTCCTGAAGGACCCTTAAAAATTTCTTCTGGATGGCCAGGGGGAGTTCCCCCACCTCGTCGAGAAAAAGCGTGCCGCCGTCGGCCTTTTTAACCAGCCCGTCCCGTTTGCTGTCGGCACCGGTAAATGCCCCTTTGACATTGCCGAACAGTACAGACTCAACCAATTGTTCAGGCAGGGCCGCACAGTCCACAACGATGAAATTCTGATTTTTCCGGCTGCTGTTTTTATGGATGGTGTTTGCAAACAGTTCTTTGCCGGCACCGGTGGGGCCTGTGATCAGCACATTGGCATCACTGCCGGCACATTGCTGGGCCAGATTCAGACAATGGTTCAGCATGGGGCTGTTTCCGATAATTGCGGACCGGTCGAAAAAACTACCCTGGTTTTTCTTTGATGCCCGAAATTCCAGCACCTGTTTAATAATCAACCGGAGTTCATTGGGCACAAAGGGCTTCAGAATGTAGTCCCAGGCATCATGCTCAAGGGCAATCTGTGCCCCGTTCACATCTCTGTCACCGGTGATGATCACCACCTCAGGTGAAGACGCAACCCCCTTTATTTCGGGCAGCGCGTCAAGCCCGCTGCCGTCGGGAAGAAAAATATCCAGAAACACCAGATCAAAGGCATGCTCCCTGGCAAGTCGGACACCTTTGGAAAGTGTCCCGGCACCTTGTATTGTATGCCCGATATCCGCAACGCAGGCGGTGATGACCTCGCGGATCAGTTCATCATCGTCTATGATCAGTATATTTGCCATATTACCATTCAATCCCGGACAAAACTCACACTGACACCCCAATCAAGGGTGCGTTTGTGAAGAACAAAACAATTTGTACAAAGCGATTTATATTTTAGTTTCCCGCTTAACAAATATCTCAACGAAACCATCATTCGTCAAGCCCGGTGTATGTTTTCAAATGAGCCAGTTGAAATCCCGCTTGGGCGGTTTCGGGGGAATATGGATACGCACACAGGTTTTATCGTCGGCATCTGAGGTTTCCATTCGGATTTCATATTGCATGGCATCAGCCATGAGCTTGGCAGAGTAAGTCCCGAGCCCCGTCCCTTTCCTTTTTCCGTAGGTGATATATTTACCAAAAAAATCTCTGCGAATCTGTTCCGGAACCACCCCTTCATTTTCGATGCCGATGCTGATGTGATCCTGCCTGTGGATATCAATGGAAATCACAGCATATTCAGGGGAAGCTTCAACCGCATTTTTCAGGAGATTGGATAACAGCCGGTAGATCAATTGTTCTTCAGACCAGACCGGTACCGTCATACCCTCCGCCAATGTCTCTCCGTCAATCCGTATACGGCAATCCAGGTGTTTCCGTGTCATACCGGGATGGGTTTCCTGAACCAGTCTGAACAGGACAGCCCCTAAATCCACTTGCTTGGGAAGATAATTATAGGTGCCACTCTCCATTTTGATCATATCCAGGGACATATCGATCATATTTATCATGTTGTGCCCGGACTCCCCCACAAGCCGGACCACCTTTTTTTGCTTTTCATTGAGCTCTCCGTGCATGCCGAGCACCTCTGGAAGACTGATGATCGCCGTTAAAGGGCCCTTGAGATCATGGGCCATAATCCGGTTTACATCCTCTTTTAATTGCGCCAGTGCCTTCTTGTCGGTGATATCTTCTTTGATGGCAATATAATTGATGATCCGCCCGTCATCGTCAACAACCGGAGAGATAAATGCATCCTCCCAGTACAGGTCGCCGTTTTTCTTTTGATTACAGAATTCACCGTGCCACATATTCTTTGACAGCAGGGTCTTCCAGAGTTGTTCATAGACATCCGGGGCCACCTGACCGCTTTTTAGAATCCGGGGATTTTGTCCGATGAGTTCATCCTTTGAATACCCGGTGATCTCACAGAGTTTCCCATTTACATATTCAATGCAGCCCCCTGCATCGGTAATTACAATTGAAACAGGACTCTGTTCCACTGCGATGTTCAGCTTTTGGATGGTCCGGGTAGAGGCCTTCAATTCCGTCAGCAACCGGTGCCGTTCGATGGAGAACAACAACGTCCGTTCAATGGCCCCGATGGAGGTGTCCCCTTTGAAGATGAATTCCTGCGCGCCCTTCTGCATGGCTTCCATTGCCAGATCATAATTTTTGTACCCGGTCATGACAACCACGGGGATGTTCGGAAAGGCCTTGCTGAATGTCAGGTAGGTGTCCAGTCCGAAGCTGTCCGGCACGGCCAGATCGAGAATGGCGGCATCAATCTCTGAGGTACCGGTGTAATCCATGGCATGCTGAAGCCGTGTAAAATGGACGATTTCTATACGTACCCGCTCGGACAATTCGAGTGTTTCTTCCAGCAGGTAAAAGTCATCCGCATTATCTTCCAGCACCAAAACTCTGATTCTTTTTTTCATATCCGGTCACTCCGATGGGGCCGGGTACAAACCCTTAAATCCGCTTTTTATATCTGTAACAGGTATCACCGCCCCACCGGGCTCATTTCTTTTTCATTTCAATATACCACTCTTCATTCCCATAGAGCTTGTCGGAACATTCCGGACAAAGGCTATGGCTGAAAGAGGCTTCGGAATGTTCTTCCAAATAGGATTCCAACAGGTTCCAATACCCTGTATCATCACGTATTTTTTTACACGAAGAACAAATGGGTATGATTCCCCTGAGAATGGTAAGCTCATTGTTCAGCCGCTGACGTTCAATGGCGTACCGCACCGTTCTGACGATGGCAGTGGCTGAAGGTTCTCCCTTGTAAAGATAGTCCTGAGCGCCTTTTTTCACCGCTTCCATGGCCAGATTGTGATCCTTATGCCCGGTAAAAATCACTGTGGGCAGCAAAGGGAATCTGTCCCTTAGCCGTATGAACGTATCAAGCCCCGTACTGTCCGGAAGGTTCAGATCCAATAGAACAATGTCGATATTATTTTCTTCGATCATACGGATTGCAGGGGCAAAGCGTTCCGAATGGAAAATCTCAACCCGGATCTCATCGGACGCCTCCAGTGCTTCTTTGAGCAAGAAAAAATCGTCCTCATTGTCTTCTAAGATGAACACCCTTATCGGGTCCGCCATTTTATCCCCCTTTCGGCAGTTTTACAAGCTGCAGCCAGAAACCTTCCACCTGTCGTATAATCTCCGTGAACCGGTTAAAGTCGACCGGCTTGGCAATATAACAGTTTGCATGAAGCTTGTAGGCCTTAAGAATATCTTCTTCGTTCTGCGACGTGGTCAACACCACGACGGGAATCTGAGTCAAATCAGGATCCTGACGGATTTCCCTGAGCACCTCCCGCCCGTCCATCATGGGCAGATTCAGGTCCAGAAGGATCAAATCAGGGCTTGGCAAGCCTTCATACTCACCCTGTTTACGAAGGAATTGCATGGCTTCCACCCCGTTGGTGGCCACATGGATATCCATCTTGATCTTAGAATCATTTAAGGCTTCGATGGTCAGTTCGATATCGTCTTCATTGTCCTCCACCAACAATAATTGCGCCGGTTTCGGCAGTTCGGAAGCATTCATTGGAAGCAATCCTTTCGTTATTTCTCTTTTTTCATGGGTATCGTCAACCGGAATTCAGAACCCCGGCCAGGTTCGGATACCACACGTATCCCGCCACCATGCCGCTCCACAATTTTTTTGCACAGCGCAAGTCCGATACCGGTCCCTGAAAACTCCTGCCGGGTGTGGAGCCGTTGAAATACCTGAAAAATTCTGTCATGGAATTTGGGTGCGATACCAATGCCGTTATCTTTGACGTAAAACTCAACACTGCTGCCCCGGGTTTCATATCCGATCTCAACAAAGGGTTTGGAAGAGGTATTATATTTTACGGCATTTGCAATCAGGTTCTGAAACAGTCTTTCCATCTGCTGTTCATCTGCGGTGACCTCCGGTAGCCTGGTTGTTCTGAAATCAACTGCTTTTTCCTGAATCACGGAATGCAGATTATCCTCTATCCGTGAGATGATCCGGTTTAAATCAACAGGGACAAACTTTGGTGCTTTTGTAGTGACACGAGAGAGCTTCAACAGATCGGTGATCAACTTCTGCATGCGATGCCCCGCCTTCACCGACCGGTTTATATAATGAATTCCTTTATCATCCAACTGATCCCGGTACCTGGCCTGCAGGAGTTGCAGAAATCCCACAACGGCCCGCAGTGGTTCCTGGAGGTCGTGGGAGGCCACATAGGCGAATTGCTCAAGTTCCTTGTTGGAGCGATCCAGCTCTCTTTCCACCCGCTTCCTTTGAGAAATGTCTATGGTATAGCCGATCATCCCGTAAACCTCTCCCTTCTCATCTTTCAAAACGCTCAAGGATATCAAGGCATGGAACACCTCCCCGTTTTTTCGCAACAGATCGGTTTCCAACTCCATACTGCCAGAGGCCAAAAGTCCGGGAATCACCTCTTCTTCCAGTGTGCTGTAATAGTCTTCGGGATAGACCAGGCGGACATGCTGCCCGATGGCTTCTTCGGCCCGGTATTGAAACAAGAGTTCCGAGCCTTTATTCCAGGAGGTGATGTTCCCCGCCATATCCACAGAGATAACCGAGTCATGTACCTGCCGTATTATCTGGGTCTGGAGCCTTAAAGTCTCTTCGATCCGTATACGTTCCGTAATGTCCTGCAGGGTCCCGAACAATCGCTTGGGATTGCCCTCCCTGTCGTAGTCGGCTTCGCCTTTCGCCCAGAGCCAGTGGGTTTCGCCGTCCGGGTGAAAGATCGGATAAAGAAACTCGGCCTCCCCGTCTTCATATATCCGCCGGAGCTGCTCATTATGATACTCATGAAATTCCGGATGAATGCATTCCATGAGACGGTTGTAATCCATCTTCGTTGTGTGGGGATTCAACCCGTATAGATCATAGGTTTCCACCGGCCAGTTCACCGCATCGTTCTTTACATCATATTCCCACCATCCGGATTTTGCCAGCTTGTTGGCCATTTCAAGCTTACGGGTCACATCCAGCAATGCGGTTTTATTCCGGATGGCATCCGTGATATCATCAACGATCCAGACCACGCCTTTTTCCAGATCGGCCGGTGTATTCTGGTCCAGTGCCTTACCGGAAAGCATGCACCATACAGGGCTGCCGTCTTTCCGCCTCAACCGGTATTCAATCTGAAGCATTTCCTTTTGGAGGAGGCGGTTATAATAGCGTTCTCCAAATTCAATATAACTCGCTTCGGTCATATGCAGTTTACGCATGGAGAACCCGGCCATTTCATCCGGGGTATCATACCCCAAAATATCTGCCAGGCGTTGGTTGCCTCTGTCGAGAAACCGTCCGCCTTTTAGTACCATGATGCCCACCTGGGAATTGTTGAACAAGGTTTCAAGCTCGGTGACATTCCGGGTCAATTGTGCGGTACGCTCCTCAACCCGGGCCTCCAGCGCCTCATTGGCCTGGTTGAGTTGCGCTTCTGCATTGATACGTTCCGTAATATCCACAAAGGAACTGAACACCTGATATGGCGCAGCCTGCCCCGGCTCAAACTCCGGGATAGAATTGACCAGCAGCCAGTGATTCTCACCGTCCTCAGGATTATGCACGCCCACGATCTCGTCCCGGACCGGTCTCCCGGTCTTAAGGGCAACCATTGCGGGGTGTTCTTCCCCGGGGTAAGCAGACCCATCCAGACGGATGGCCTTCCAGCGGGGATCCATTGATTTGCGACCCTGCATTTGATCCAATGACATGCCGAGTATCTCTTCAGAGGCCTTATTGGCACTTGTGATGGCGCCGTTCTTATCTTGATAGACCACCCCTACGGCAATGCGGTGAAAAAGGCCGGTGTGCAACGCGACTGCTTTCGTTCGCTGTTCAGCTTCCTTTTTATAATTCAGCTTATCGGCAACCATGCTTGACAGGAATGCAGCCAATGCTTTGTTATATTCAAGAATGGCCTCAACCTTTTCCCTGGAAAATACCGGCACCTCTTCCAGAGCTTCCAGATAGCGGTCTGTGGGGAATCCGTATTCCTGTGCCTGGTGGATGAACATCTCTTTGTCCAGGGATTCATCTTCATACCGGAACTGCCCGAGAAAAATGGTGGCCAGGTGACGGTTTTCACATATAATCGGTATACCGATATCCCACAGCCCGTTCTTACACTTATAGGCACTCACCTCCCCGGTGTTGATTTTACCGGTGATATGCGTATCGCTTTCAATACAGCGATTGTTGGTCTCGGGATGCTTTCTATGAAATTCCGTACAGATGCGCTGCCAGCCTGCAGCGGCATAGACCTCACCGGAGACAGCGTCTATTACACCGATGGGGACCTTCGATGCCCTGTAATTGGAGACCACAAGCTTTTCCAGGGCTTTTAGATCAATCAGATCGCTAAAAGATCTCATCCTCATACCTTTTTGTCATTTAATACAGCGACCCACCCGCCTCCGGCTGAAAGGCCGGGCAAGGGGACATCCAGGTTACAAATTGTAATGAATCACCAAAGGAAGTGTTCTCTTATATTTAAATAAAGATACGTTAACTGACCCGGAGATGCAAATCATTTGAATCTTGTATCACCCTCCTCTCACACCACCGAGCGTCGGGTGCCGTATACGGCAGTCCGAGACCCATTCCCAAACAGTAAAAACGGTATCACACAATGTGACAACCCGGGCGAATTAACCGGCAACGCAGAATTCTGAAAACAGCTCTAAGACAACAAAGAAATTTCATTGATATTGTTGACTTTTAGATTTTCAGATTGTTATAGAATAGAGGTTTATTTACCGGTCGGAGGGTCGACCAGTTTAGACGGGCGGTTACACAATTTAATGCGATGTCACGCATGTTTAAAGATTCCACGTATATATAAAAAGGATAGGAAATGATTCAATCTATTTTTATGATGGGCGGACTTGGAGTTCTCATCGGAACGGCGCTGGTGATCGCGTCCAAGGCATTTTACGTATACGAAGACCCGAAGGTGGTTGCCATAGATGATGTATTACCCGGCGCCAACTGCGGGGGGTGTGGGCTTCCCGGCTGTACGGCCAATGCAGAGGCCATTGTAAACGGTGAGGCAGATGTGAATTCCTGCGTCGCCGCCGGTGAAGATGTGGCCAATGCCATTGCCGCCATCATGGGAGTGTCCGTGTCGGACAAGGAACCGGAATTTGCCGGGGCCGGATGTTTCTACGGCAACAATGATGCAGACTTGAATTATACCTACCAGGGTATCCAGGACTGCCGGGCCGCTGCCATGCTCATGGGCGGCATGAAAGTCTGCCGTATCGGCTGTCTGGGGCTGGGCACCTGTGTCTCCGCCTGTAAATTTGACGCACTGGTCATCGGGGAAGACGGCCTGCCCAAGGTGGACAAGGAAAAATGCACGAGTTGCGGCGCCTGTGAGCGGATCTGTCCCAAAAACATCATCCGGGTGACCTCCATGACCCGCCGGGTCATGCGGGAGTACACCCGGGATGATTGCGTCACCCCATGCCAGCGGGCCTGCCCCTCCGGCATTGACATCAAGGAATACGTCCGCCTGATCAAAGAGGGGGATTACGAAGGTTCTCTTCAGGTGATCAAAGAGCGGATGCCCTTTCCCACAGTCATTTCCCGGATCTGCCCGGCATTGTGCGAGTTTGACTGCCGCCGCCTGCACCAGGACGAATCCGTGTCTATTAACGGGCTGAAGCGGTTTGTCTGTGACTATGAGATGAACCGGAACGAACGGGTACTGCCCTATAAGGCCCCTGCCACCGGAAAAAAAGTGGCCGTGATCGGCGGCGGCGTCGAGGGATTGTCTGCCGCTTATTTCACTGCCCGTCTGGGCCACACCCCGTCTGTATTTGAACGTACCGGTGAATTTGGCGGCATACTGCGCACGGCCATCACAAGGGAACGTCTCTCCATGGATGTGTTGGACTGGGATGTCCGGGGCATCGAGGAAATGGGGGTCACCCTGGTTCCCAATATGAAGACCGGCGTGGACTTCACCATTCCGGGCCTGTTAGATGAAGGCTACGACGCCGTATTCACCGCCACCGGCGGCTGGGATTCCCGGCTCTCCAGAGGAGAGGCAGATACGCCGGTATCCGTTTTCCCGGGGGCTCACCTGCTCATCGACTTAATCCGGTCAGACCGTGGCGATAAACTCCGTATTGAAACCGGTAAAACAATTGTTGTGGCCGGCGACGGCGAAGGCCTGGCCCAGGCCGTGAAGATTCTCAAGAACAAGGGCGCGCAGAAGGTCTACCTCGTGACCCGTGAATCGGAAGCAGACGCAGATATCCCGGCCGACGCCGGGGTCACCCTTATCCCCAACGCCGGCATTACCCGCGTTTCGGGTGAGGACGAGGCCCTCACTTCGGTTGGTTATGCCGATCTAACAACGGGCGAGACCCGTGAACTGGCGGCAGATACCTTGATCATCGGTGCCGGCCGCTTTCCGGAACTGGTATTTGTTCCGGCCGTCGCCGATGAATGCCTGCCCGAAGAAGACGGCGAAGATATTCCGGAGGCCGAAGCCGCCCCCCGGACCACACTCGTCTGGGCAGGTATGGAAGTGCCTAAAAAGCCGGACAACAACCGGGAGCTGGGCCTGCTGTCCGACCAGGACATCATTTCAGAATATCGCAGCGCAGTATCAGCCATCAACGGCGGCAGACGGGCCGCAACCGCCATGCACCACATCATGTACGACATTCCTTTCCAGGACGGGGGGGTGATGATTACCCCCAAAACCCGGCTCCAGGACGTCGACAGCTTGGAGCTGGTGGAGCTGACCCCCCGGAATGTTTTTGACATCGCCGAAACCCTTGAAAAGAGAAATGAATCCTTTTCAACAGGCTTTTCAAGTGAAACCGCCCACAGCGAAGCGGAACGATGTCTGCGGTGCGGTCTGGTCTGTTATGAGAAGAATTGTATTGCCGGATGATGGCACACACATCCGGCAATACCATCTTCATCCAGCCAACATAGAATTGGGGTGAGGCCGGGGAGTTCATCCGGCCTCACCTTTCTAACCAAAACCTGCACCATGTCCTCGTATTCAGATTTATTGACATCACCAGGGGACTGTGGTACATCCCAAAAAATTGTTTTTTTGCCTGAAACAACGGATGACGGTAAAGTAAATTTCTAAGGAAGGGTTCACCATGGATCAGAACAGTATTACCCTCAATGGCCATGCCTATGAGTTTAGGCCGGGCCAGACCATACTTGAAGTTGCACAGGAAAACAACATTGATATCCCCAATCTTTGCCATCTGAAAGGCACCCGCGCAACCGGGGCCTGCCGCGTCTGTCTTGTGGAGCAGGTGGAATCCTGGGGAACAAAACTGGTTTCTTCATGCAGTGCGCCAGCCAAAGACGGCATGGTGATTAACACAGAAACTCCGAAGATTGTGGAGTACCGCAGATTCTACATTGGGTTGATGCTGGATTCGGGGAATCACAACTGTGATATCGGTGCATCTTCGGATGAATCATGGACCGAATTTCAACTCGATGCCATGGCCAACGAAGAAAAAGAAGAGCTTTGCCCGGTGTGGGGAGACTGTGAGCTCCAGGCCCTGGCCTACCGTTACCAGGTCAAAGGCAGGGTCAGCGGCCGCCACAGAGAGCCTGTCAAGGTGCCCCTCGAAAAAGACAACCCTTTCATCGTCCGGGATATGTCCCGGTGCATCCTCTGCGGCCGGTGTGTATCCGCCTGCAACGAACTTCAGGTGAACCAGGCCATTGACTTCGGATTCCGGGGCGAGAAAGGCACGATCACCGCCGGTACCGGGGGAACGCTGATGGAGTCCTCTTGCGTGTTCTGCGGGGAATGTGTTCAGGTTTGCCCCGTCGGGGCCCTGATTCCCACCAAAGCCTTCCGGGATGACCGGTTTGTTCCCACCAAAACCGTGCGGACCACCTGTTCCTTCTGCGGTGTGGGGTGCCAGATGGATGTCCACGTCCAGAACGATAAAATCGTTAAAGTTGACGGTGCGGACCGGGATCAGCCCCCCAACAAAGGTATGCTCTGTGTCAAAGGCCGTTACGGATTTGAGTTTGTCGGCGCAAAGGACCGGTTGACCCGGCCTTTGATCAAAAAAGACGGCAAACAGGTGGAGGCCTCCTGGGATGAAGCCCTGGATCTGGTGGCAAAGAAATTCACCGAGATCAAAGAGAAACACGGTTCGGACAGCATGGGCGTGCTCACCTCGGCCCGGGCGACCACCGAGGACAACTACATTGCGCAGAAGTTCACCCGTGCGGTTCTCAAGACAAACAATATCGACCATTGTGCGCGATTGTGACATAGCTCCACTGTAGCCGGTCTGGCTGCATCTTTCGGAAGCGGTGCCATGACAAACACCATCGCAGATATCGAGACATCGGACATGATTCTGGTGACCGGGTCCAATACCACGGAAAACCATCCCGTCCTTTCCACATTTATCAAACGGGCCGTTTTGAAGGGCAAAACACTGGTGGTGATTGATCCCCGGCGTGTTAAACTGGCCGATCTTGCCGCCAAGTGGCTGCGGCCGAATCCGGGGACGGATATCGCCTGGATCAACGGTCTGATGCATGTGATCATCAAAGAAGATCTGCATGATAAAACCTTTATTGAGGAGCGCACAGAAAATTTTGAAGCCGTCAAGGAAACGGTAGCCTCCTACACCCCGGAACGGGTTGAAGAGATTACGGGCATCGCGGCTCAGGACATCATCGAGGTGGCCCGTGAATTCGCCAAGGCTCCGGCGGCAACCATCTGCTACTGCATGGGTATCACCCAGCATACCAGCGGCACCGACAATGTTAAATCACTGGCCAACCTGTCCATGCTCTGCGGACATATGGGCAAACCCGGGGGCGGGGTCAACCCCTTAAGGGGTCAGAACAATGTCCAGGG
>JAKSBB010000209.1 GCA_022361315.1 Desulfobacterales bacterium | reverse complement strand
TTACTATTCTTTTGGGGTAGCTGCTCCAAGTATTTGAAGCTGTGCGCCTAAAATTTTTATCTCTGCGCCTAAAATTTCGGCAGTGCGCCTAAAAATTTACACCTGGTCGCACAAGTGCTCCCAAAGCCAAAAATAAACTTTGAGCCCTGCAGTACTCCTAGTCTGTTTTACACGAAAAATGCGAGAAAGAAGGGGAAGGAACCCCCTACTTCTACATTATTCTTTGTTATCCCTCCCTCTCTCTCCCTTCTTACGCCTGCTGCGCAGGTTACGATCCTTTTATTCTTAAGGAGAATGATTTAGTACTGGCGATCACGAAGTGTTCTGATACTGGAAGGGTAGCCTGTGTACAGGCTCCGGCTGGCGGGACTTGACTAGTTAGACTGGTCAAAGGCTGCCGGAGGGGGGAGGGGAGGGTTCCTCAGATTCACCGGCATGCCATCAAGGGAGGAGCAGTAACACCCCTAATCGCTTCGCGCTATGGACACTGGGGATATGATTTTCAAGTCGTTCTAGTCATTCTGATGTACAAATCACTCACCCAAGTGAAGTTTCTGAGCCACCATCCTTAGGTTGCTGAGAAGCTTTGTCAAACGGACAAAGTTTGTACAAATACCTGAAAATAAGGAAAGCCAAATAGACTTGTCATCACACAGGTCTTGCTACAGTACTTGTATGGATTGGTGCCCCGCGTCAAAGATGTAATCTTCCTCTGCACTTGTTCGGGTGCAACTTAGCTGTACTTGAACTGTCATAGTATTATTTACTCACTCTCTGTCTGTGTACTCATAACATTGTCCTTGAAGCGGAGAAAACTCTTCCTCTTGGCCAAGATTTAGGTTCAGTAATCTCTCAAGGTCACTGTAAGAGGCAAGCAAATCAAACGATCGGCAACATTACTAAGCCCTGTTTTTTTGCTTTCATCAACTTGAAGATGACGAATTAGAACAGCACTCTAAAAAATAAATTATCAAACCTGATTTCTCTTTCCGTTTCCCGTGAAGCAGTTTCAGCATCATTGAATTCCTTCCTGGCATCATCAGCAACTTAAAAAGAGATATCAAAACATTTCCTTACACAACGAAACAGAGAGAGTCTTCGTAAACCAAGCTGCGTTGTGTAGTCCAAAATCCTTGTCCACAGCACAAATTGCACATATTTGCACTAATAACTTGACTTACCGGTAATTTTTGCTTTTGTGTCCTCATCATAATCAGGCATCTTCAAATCATCATCTTTATTATCTGTAAGTTACAGTAAAATGGCCAATGAAGTCAGTACAGTCAACTCCCGCCTTGCGGACACCTCGCTATTACGGACACTCCGCTATTACGGACAGTAGCAAAATCCCCGGCGAAAGATTCAGACTGAAACAAACTCCCGCTATTACGGACTCTCGTTACTACGGACTTACATGAGAATGACAAAAGAAGCGGCAAAGAAGGTCATAATAAAGGTAAACGGGTCTTTAAAACTGTAAGCGGCCATGAGCAGGTCAATGCCGAATAAGAGGAAAAAAACCGAGACCAATAGCAAGATAGTCTGAATGATCCACCAGGTATATTTCATTTACATCCCTAATTCCATTGGGTATTTTCATATAAAACCAGGGCAGGAGGATACCGGTTCCCAGGAAAAAAAGCAAATCAATATTGATTCGCTTGCACCGATTATACTACTATTTGGCCCGAAAATGGTTTTCGATAACCTAAGTTTTCTGTAACCTTAGAACACCGGCAAGGTAATCCCAAATGAAACATTATAGAAAAGAACTCTGGTTTGATGTGCCCACACGGCGGGCCTTTATCAATATTACCCCCGATGTGGAAGCGGTGCTTGCGGAAAGCGGCATTCAAAATGGATTGCTGCTGTGCAACGCCATGCATATCACGGCCTCCGTATTTATCAACGATGATGAATCCGGCCTGCACCACGACTACGAGATCTGGCTGGAGAAACTGGCCCCCCATGCCCCAGTGGGGCAGTACCGCCATAACGTGGGGGAAGACAATGCCGATGCCCATATGAAGCGCCAGGTCATGGGCCGTGAGGTCACGGTGGCCGTTACCGACGGGTGTCTGGATTTCGGCACCTGGGAACAGATCTTCTACGGAGAGTTCGACGGCCGCCGCCGTAAGCGTGTATTGGTTAAAATTATCGGCGAATAAGAGAGGATTGGCATGAGACTGCTGTTGGTTGAAGACGACAAAAAAATCGCCTCCTTTGTGGAAAAAGGACTCAAATCATCAGGGTTTGCCGTTGATCTGGCCGAAACCGGAACCGACGGACTGGATCTGGCCCTGGCTGCCGACTATGACACCCTGATTGTGGATATCATGCTGCCCGGTATGGACGGGTTTTCCCTGATCCGGGAACTGCGGGGCCGGGGAAAAAATACCCCCATCATCGTGTTATCTGCCCGGGAACGGGTGGGGGACCGGGTGCAGGGACTGGAGGCCGGGGCGGATGATTATCTGACCAAGCCCTTCTCTTTCTCCGAACTGCTGGCCCGGGTACAGGCATTGATCCGGCGGGCCGGAAATCAGACAGACCCGGTATCCCTTAGCTACGGAGACCTGAGCGTGGATATCGTCAAACGCCAGGTGAAACGGGGGGACGAGCTCATTGACCTCCAGCCTCTGGAGTTTTCCCTGCTGGAATACCTGTTGCGGAACCGGGAACGGGTGGTGTCCAAAACCATGATTATGGAGCATGTCTGGAACTACAACTTTGACCCCATGACCAACGTGGTGGAGGCCAGAATCTGCCGTCTGCGGGATAAAATCGATAAAGGCTATCCGGAAAAACTCATCCACACGGTGCGGGGGGCCGGGTATGTCCTTAAATCCGAGGGTGCCTGATTTTTTTAAAACCATCGCCTTTCGGCTTACGGTCTGGTATGCGGGGATCTTTTCTGTCTCTTCCTGCGTGGTGTTCGGCCTGTTCTACTTTCTGGCAGCCCAGACCATCATGGACCAGATCGACCAGGAACTTCAGGACAAGGCCGGCTTTTTCAGCACGGTGATCCAGCGCAACGGGATCGTCGGTGCCCAGAACCTGGCGGTGATCGAAGCCCAGGCTGCCGGAGAGAAACTTATTTTTTTCCGCCTGCTCTATCCCACAGGAGAAGTGTTTGCCACCTCTCACATGTCATATTGGAAGGATGTTTCCATTGACCGGGAGTCCATTGACCGCCTCATGCACAAGCGGGTGCCGGTGTTTACCACCATCCGGGTGCAGGAGCGGGAGGCCCAGAAGGCCAGGATCATGTATACCTTTGTGGCCCATAACGTGATCCTGCAGACCGGTCTGGCCATGGAGGCCTATGCCCGATTTATCTCAGGGTTCAAGAAGATTTTCAGCATTTCCTTTGGCTTTGTCATCCTCTTTTCCGCCGTATCCGGCCTCTTCCTGGCCAGGCAGGCCCTGTCCGGTGTGGCGGCCATTACCCGCACCGCCAATACCATCACCGGTTCGAATCTGGACCTGAGGGTGCCGGAAACCGGCAGCCAGGACGAGTTGGATCTTCTGGCCGTGACCTTCAACCGGATGCTGGACCGGATTTCGGATCTGATCAAAAGTATCCGGGAAATGTCCGACAACATTGCCCATGATTTGAAAAGCCCCCTGACCCGGATCAGGGGATTTGCCGAACTGACGCTGATTGATCAGGAAAAACCGGATGATGTTGACGCTTACCGGACCATGGCGGCGAACACCATCGAAGAGTCTGACCGGTTGCTGGCCATGATCAATACCATGCTGGTCATATCCCGGGCAGAGGCCGGGGAAACCGACTTTGCCATCGCACCAATGGATTTGACCGCCATGATCCGTGATGCCTGCGAACTTTTTGTACCGCTGGCCGAGGACAAGGATATCTCTTTTTTATACGAGGTGGCCGACGGCGTACACGTCGAGGCTGATGCACCCATGTTGCAGCGGGCGTTTTCCAACCTCATCGACAATGCCCTGAAATATACCCCGGCCGGCGGCAGAGTTCAGGTGTCTATGGATGTCCGGCCGGCAGCAGATGGTGACAGCGGGGGGGACGTCTTCATACGGGTTGCTGACACGGGTCCCGGCATCTCACCGGACGCCCGGGAAAAAATATTTGAGCGGTTTTTCAGGGAGGAGTCTTCACGGACCAGCCCCGGAACCGGTTTGGGGTTAAGCCTTGCCCGCACCATTGTAAGACAGCACGGCGGAGACATTACCGTGGGGACGCCGCCCGGTGGCGGATCCGTATTTTCCCTGAGATTGTCCATAGAGAATTGTCAGCATACATAGAAGTCGGTTTGCACATGTTAAAGGATTACCACTTCGTAATTTTCAGATCATTTAAATATTATCTTTATGCATTATCATAAAATTACGTCGACGAACGAATCGTAACTTTAGTCACCAAGGAGAATTTACCATGATCCGAATGAAAATGACCCAACGCTATATTGTCCTTTGTTTTGTGTTTGCACTGGTAACCATGACGGCTCTGGCCGCATCATCTGCTTCCGCCGCAGAGACCGTTCCCATGGTTCCGGCAAGTTTTTCCAAGCTGGCCGATCAGGCCAAAACCGGTGTGGTGAATATCCAGACCGTTAAAACCCTCAAAGACGGGGGCCGGGTGTTCCAGCATTTCTTCGGCTCCCCCTTCGGACAGAGTCCTGAAGATTTCTTTTTCAGACAGCGCCCCCAGAACCGTACCGAGAGAAGTCTGGGGTCCGGATTCCTTATTGATAGGGAAGGGTTTATCGTAACCAACAACCACGTCATTAAGGATGCCGATCAGATTAAGGTTATTCTTCATGACAAAAAAGAATACGATGCCAAAATCATCGGTACAGATCCCATGACCGACCTGGCATTGATCAAGATTGAAGCCAAAGGCCTTAAACCCCTGAAGTTCGGTTCCTCTGAAAAGGCCAAGGTGGGCTCATGGGTCGTGGCCATCGGCAGCCCCTTCGGACTGGAGCAGACCGTCACTGCCGGCATCATATCCGCCAAGGGCAGGATTATCGGTTCAGGCCCCTACGATGATTTCATTCAGACCGATGCCTCCATTAACCCGGGTAACTCCGGTGGGCCGCTGCTGAACCTCAAGGGAGAAGTGATCGGCATTAATACCGCCATTGTAAAGTCCGGTCAGGGCATCGGCTTTGCCATTCCTTCCGATATGGCCACCGGCATTATCGAACAGCTTAAAGAATCCAGCCATGTTTCCAGAGGCTGGCTGGGGGTTGCCATCCAGAATGTGAGCAAGGAGATGGCTGAATATTACAAGCTGGATCCGGGGCAGGGGGTCTACGTGGCCAAGGCCTATGAAGAGAATCCCGCCTATGAAGCCGGTATCCGCCAGGGTGATATTATCACCAGCATAGACGGCAAGGAGATCAACAGTTCCAGGGATCTGACCATCACCATCGCCAACCTGAAAGTGGGCCAGAAGATCAAGGTGGAACTGATCCGGGACGGTGACAAAATGACCATTCCTGTCAAGCTTGGGGAACGGCCGGACGAGGTGACGGACAGCGGTGCCAAAGGCCAGACCGAGCCGGATGATTTCGGCTTCATGTTCAAACAGGTGGACGATGACATCGCCCGACGTCTGGGGTATCCCCAAGGCATCAACGGTCTGATCGTCACCGATATTAAGCAGGGCTCCCTGGCCTCACGTTCCGGTGTCCGTGTGGGGGATCTCCTAGTGGAGATAAACCACAAGAAGATCAGAACTGCCAGCAACTACAGCAAGATTATCGGGAAGATTAAAAAGGGTGAAGTGGCCCACATGCTCTTCCGCCGGGGAAACAGCCAGGTGTTTGTGGTTCGTTTCGTAAAAGAATAACTACTCCGGTTAGTGGTTTATCCACAAAAGGCAGGCAGGCGCCACAGGACGTCTGCCTGCCGTTATTTTCATTTTATGTACAAAAAATAAAGGGGAAATCCAACCATGCTTAAAGTTTACGGGGCACCCTGGTGTCCGCACTGCACTGACACGGCAAATTATCTGAAGCAAAACGGCATTGCGTTTGAATATCTGGATATTGAAAAACAGCCGGATTCAGTGGTCCGGCAGGTGGTTGACGCCAACGGCGGAGACGACTGGGTGATTCCCACACTGGAGTTTAACGGCAAATGGCGAGAGGGTAAAGTCTTTGATCCAGAGGGCCTCAAGGCGGATCTAATTGCCCTGGGTGTGATAGACGCCTAATCCTGACTAAACCCGGCCCGGCCTGAAAGCGAAAAGCCACCCCTGACCCTTTCAATGCATTGGGCACCTCCGGAAAAGTGGTCAGGGGTGGCTGAAAATTGAGGTTCACTATAGCAGTAAGGGTCACGGAAGTGAACAGCTTTTACAAAATAAAATATATTTTTGTATTTACAAGCGGATACTAATAATGTATACCCTTCCTCGACTATGAACAGCGTCTGTCATTCAATATCGATGGGCACCTCCACCTGGACGTAGTTAACACAAGTGACGAAGGCCCGGCATCCTGCCGGGCCTTTGCTTTTTCCGGCAGGAACAGCTGGGATGCAAAGTCCTCCCGTTAACAGAATCGCAATATAAGCTTAAAAAGTTAGAACTGTAACCCGTCGACATTTTTTGCTATTCTAATTGAGTCGAACACAAACCAGGGTTTTCAATATGGCAAAACAGGTCCAATTTAACGGACGGGGGAAACGATGCGGAAAATAATATTCATTCTTATGCTTACCCTGGCGTATGCCATGGGAATGTCAACTCAATACCTGATTGCAGGAAACTGGATAACACCGTCTTACGGGACGTCTGCACCTGAGCTGACCATGAGTTCCAGCATCATTCTTGGAGGGGGCAGGGTGCTTTACTCTCCACCGGAGGGCTGGAAAGTGGTGGGGTCATGTCCTTCTGCGGATGGCGGCCTGCTGGTCTCCTTTCAAAAACTTCAGTAGCCAATACGGTCATCCCAACCTGCCTATTCTCATCACTAAAATGTAATGGGCTGGATAATGTGAGGCCATTTTTCTGTAGTTACAGGTTAATTTACCCATTACCTTATTATTTCATCGAATTAAATCTGGTGTTACCCTGGCCTCTACAATTGGAGAACCGGGGACTTAGCTATTCAGAATAGGTACCGACAGCGATATTTTGGAACCCTTTCCGTGAGTGGTATGGATCTCCATTGTACCACCTATGGCATCAAAGCGTTTTCTCTGGCTGAATAAATCAAACGTCATGGGATTTCATTTCGGTGCCTTTGCGAAGATGGCCATTGGTTTCTTTAATATATCTCGTTCCATTTGTGTGTCTTTGAGCTTGTTTTCAAGTTCACGGATTCGGTTCTGATCCTCTGTTAACGATTCGACACTGTTCCCTGTGAATGCGGGTTTGCCATTCGAATTATGATACTCGCGTTGCCCCCGATTCAGAAGATCCTTGGCTATGCCCAGGTTTTTAGTAACC
>JAKSBB010000389.1 GCA_022361315.1 Desulfobacterales bacterium | reverse complement strand
TTCAGGTCATCATCAACAAGTTTGCCAAAAAAGGCTATGCCACCATTATCATCGGCGATAAAAAACATCCCGAGGTGGTGGGATTGCTGGGGTATGCCAGGGGGAAAGGCCATACGGTTACCACCATGGCGCAACTTCAGGAGCTGCCGGAGTTTGAAAATGCCGTTGTGGTGGCCCAGACCACCCAGAACACGGAGTTTTACAAAGAGATCAAGGCGTGGTGCGGGCGTAACAGACCCCATTATGAGTTGTTTGACACCATCTGCGGGTCCACGGAAAAACGGCAGGACGAGGTCCGAGAGCTTGCCGGTACCCACGACGCCGTCATTGTTGTGGGGGGTAAAGAAAGCGGTAATACAAGACGTCTGGCCCAGGTGGCTTTGGAAACCGGTACATCTTCCACCCATATCGAAGATGCCGGGGAAATTGATTATCAGTCCCTGACGTCTGCGGATACCATAGCCATCACTGCCGGCGCATCCACACCCAATTGGATCATTAAAGATACCTGTCTCAAAGTGGATAGAAACCTGAAACGCCGGAATCCCCTGGCGGGAAAGCTGGCCGGGGTGCTGGAGTTCCTTTTGAACACCAACCTGCTGCTGGCGGCAGGGGCAGGCTGTCTTACCTATGGGGCTGCTGTGATTCAGGGCGGGGCACACACCCATATACATGCCCTGATTTCCATGCTCTACGTATTGTCCATGCAGATTATGAATAACACCATGACCATCCGCTCCGATACCTATAATAAACCTGATCGGGCGGCTTTTTACCGGCAGTACGGCATCTGGTTGAAGTTGCTGGCCGGTGTCGCAGGTGCCACGGGGCTTTATCTGGCCTTTACCAGAGGGTGGGGGAGCTTCTGCCTGCTATTGTTCATGACACTGCTGGGGTTGTCTTACAATCTGAATATTATCCCGAAGGTCTCTGGACAGCGGCGGATTCAGCGGATTAAAGATGTTCCCGGGTCCAGAACGATTCTTATCGCAGCGGCCTGGGGTGTGGTTACAAGCCTGCTGCCTGCGGTGTCCGGCGGGGTGTCATTGCCGGCAACTGCCGTTGCCTTCTTTTATACCACCGGACTGGTATTTGCCCGAACGGCCTTTGTGGATGTGCTGGCGGTTCAGGGGGACAGGATTGCCGGTAAAGAAACACTTCCCATTCTTCTGGGCAAAAAGAAGAGCATGCGGGTGGTGCGTCTGGTGCTGACGGCCACCGTGGTGGTTGTCATGGGTAGTTTTTTTCTTGATTCTGTTGGAAATGGTGGGTTCTGGCTTGCCATCGTCCCCCTTTTCATGCTTTTATTGATCAAATTATATAAGGAAGACAGCGTATTGTCCGGCAGTCCTTACGAATTCATGTTCGAATCTCAGTTTCTTCTGGCAGGATTGATTGCTGCTGTAATGTAAATTTATCTCAATGGAGGTGCCATGACGGACGGGCCGAAAAAAAAAAGCAGCATCCCGCTGATCGGTGCACTTGCATTGAAAAACCAATTGGTGACCAAATCCGAGCTTGAGGCGGCCCTTGCGTATTGCAAAGGGGTGGATGATACGGATGCGGCACTCAAGGCGTATTTCCAGTCCCAGGAGCTGATCTCCAATAAAAATCTTCAGCGTTTAACCCTGGCTGCCAAGGCCATTTCCATTCGTCAGAAAGAGTTTAAATTCGGTGCCATTGCCCTGGCAAAGGGGTTTATTAATAAAAGTGTATTGGATCTGGCCCTGGAAGATCAGGAATCCGATATAAAAAGTGGCCAGAAACCCCGGTTGATCGGGGATATGATGGTGGAGGCAGGGTTACTCACCGAGCGTCAGCGGGATTACATTCTCAAGCTTCAGAACCGGGTTAAAAAAACCGGCCCGGATCCGGCAGCCCCATTGCCGTCGGAGCAACCTCAGGATTCAGCAACTGCCGAATCCGGCGATGGGACAAAGGAAAAGGCGGAAGAAGCTTCCCTGATGCCGCCTGAATCCATTGTGGGCGGTATTCAGCTCCAGTTGTCAGGGGATTTCATGGCCGCTTTCCTCTCCAAAACCAAAGCGTTTGACGAAGATACCACCACCGCAGAAATCAAAGAGGCATTGTTTGACCGGGGAATCGTTTCCGGGCTCATGGCCGATGATATGATTGACGGGTTCATCCAGTCCACCGGGTTTAAGACCCAGTCTTTCCGGGTGGCCAAAGGGATCCGCCCGATTCAGGGGCAATCCGCAAAGGTCGAGTATTTTTTTAATACGGATTACCTCAAGGCCGGGGGGATGGATGCCAACGGAAATATTGATTTCAGGCAGCGGGGAGAGGTGCCGCTGGTGGAAAAGGGAACCGTCCTGGCAGAGAAAACCCCCCGGGTGGAATCCCGCTGGGGGCAGAATATTTATGGGGATGAAGTGTCCACTGATCAAGGTGAAGATGTCCCCCTGAAGTTCGGCAAAGGCGCTGTATTATCTGAAGACGGGCTTAAAATCCTGTCGGCGGTGAGGGGGTACCCTAAGTTTTCTCTGGCCGGGGTTGTGTTTGTCCATGAAGAGTATACCACGGGCGGAGATGTGGATTTTGAAACCGGTCATATTGAGTTTGACGGCAATGTTAACGTCAAGGGCTGTATAAAGTCCGGTTTCAAGGTGACCGGATGTGACGTCACCACCGTTGAACTGGATGGGGGGATTGTTGAGGCGGACGGTGATGTGAAGGTGGCCGGCGGTATCAATGAAGGCACCATCTATGCCCGGGGGAATGTATACGCCAAGTTTGTTCACAAATCAGAAATTATCTGCATGGGGGATATTCATGTTCAAAAGGAAATCGTGGAGTCCACCATTGAAACCTCCGGCGCCTGCGTGATCGCCAACGGCAAGCTCAT
>JAKSBB010000689.1 GCA_022361315.1 Desulfobacterales bacterium | reverse complement strand
TTCAACAGCAGCTCTGGCCTCGGCCTGATTTTTAAACACCAGCTGATCCTTAAGCTTCTTTTCCTCTATATTTTTCTGAATTTCATCACTGTACTTAAAGTACCGGACCAGGACATGTTCAACCAGAATTCCCTTAGGTGCCAGTTCTCTGTTCAGGTTTTCCCTGGCCTGATCCGCCATTTTCACCCGGAGGGGACTGTTGAAAAATTCCTCTGTGGTCAGATTGCCAAGGGTTTCCTTCAGGGCCGGTTCGGCTTTGGGGATAATACCATTGTCCTCGAACAAGCGTCCCGGCCCCACCGTGGTGAACACCTTGTACGGATCGGCAATCCGGTAGATGATCGACACATCCGCATCCACAAAAAAACCGTCCGAAGTCTGGATATGGGCCGCCCTCTCCCGCCGGGAGAATGAGGCGGCGGTTTCATTTGAGTTGGTCAGTTCCATCACCTGGAGATCCTTGGGCAGGCGGTACATCTGCTGCATCCCGAAGGGCAGTACAAAGTGAAGCCCCGTATCGTATATCTTTTCCTGAACACCGCGGTTAAAGCCGATCTTCACCACCTTGATCCCGTACTCGTTGGGCCGGATGTACTCTAAAAACGAACTGTATGCGGCCGCCAGGATGATGAACAACAGCAGCAGTCCCTTCATTGTCCAGGACAACCTGAAGGAGAACCGCCTTCCTTTGAGCCCTGAAAAGGCTGCTTTTTTTTTCGGGGCATCGTCTGGTACAGCATTCATGACGACTGGCCCACTGCTTGAATCCCCACTGTTTGAATCATGTCCCATTTGAACTCCTTTTGAACGAAGTTTCGATTTTTATGACAGGGGCGTCCCCTTTTAATCTGAGATCCGGATGCATCCTACGGTAAGATCCGGATGCATCTTACGGTAAGATCCAGATGCATCTTACGGGTTGAAAAATGCGGCATTACTATAAATGAAAATACCCCAAAGAACAAGACGTTCACCTACCGCCCTCTGCCACCAGAACCGCCTGTTTATAATGCACCTTCAAATGAAAGCCGAACATGCAGTGCCAGTGATGGGCATCAAAGGCGCCGAACACCGGATGCATTGTTTTCCGGGAACCCCGAAGCCGGTCCAGACGGGCTACCTCACGGATATGGTCTTCCACGGACCTTTCAAATGCCGCCACCTGCTCCGGACCGGCGTCCGGTGACGGCATCACATCGGTTTTAGGATCGATGAGGGCCATGCCGCTCAGGGGCTCGTCTCTGGCAAGCTGGCAGGTGACCGCCGTGATGCACCGGTTCACGATGGCATTATGCTCAAGGAGCATATAATAGGACCAGTTGCGCATATCCGGGTCCACCCCCGGCATGGACGGCACCGTGACCGGCCTGCGTCCCGCGGTTTCATCCAGATCCTTTGCCAATGCCAGATATTTCTTCGAATACCCGGCAGCCATACGGCTGGCACCTTCCCTGCCGGTAAAGAAAAAGAAGGTACGGACGGCCTGTTTTAAAAGCATATTTCCCATGGCGCCTCCTCATCGCATTGAAGGACAGAATCCCAAGACCATACCCGAAAATATGGGTATGGTCCTGTCCTGGGTCAAACTCTATTTGGTCAATTCTATTTTTCTCTATTTTTTATTGACTTCATGATGAAACCCGGGCATTGAGACAAAGCCATTGTACACAACTCAGAAATAAAGATGTGGAATAAAATTATGATAGCCTATTTTAACGGAGCCTATTGTCCCAAAGACGCCATTGCCGTCTCTCCGGACGACCGGGGATTTCTATTTGCAGACGGTCTTTATGAGGTCATCCGCGCCTACCGGGGCCGCCTATTTCTGGCTGAGGGTCATCTGGAACGCCTGAATACCGGCGCCCGCAGCCTCAATCTTGCGGTCCGGGACTTTTCCTATTTGAAGGAAGTGGCGGAGCAACTCCTCGCAAAGAACGATTTGGCGTCAGATGCGACGGTGTATTTCCAGATCACTCGGGGTGCCGCGCCGCGGGGCCATGCCTTTCCCGATCCCGATGTGGCACTCACGGTTTACGCCACGGCCGCTCCCTTTGACCCCGGCCCGGGTTTAAAAAAACAGGAAAACGGGATACCGGTGATCCTGGTGCCGGACCAGCGGTGGGCCAGATGCGATCTGAAAACCGTCGGGCTGACGGCCAATGTCCTGGCCAACCAGCGGGCAAAGGAAAACGGAGCCGGGGAAGCCCTTTTTGTCAGGGACGGCGTCATACTGGAAGGCACCCATTCCAACTTCATGGCCGTGATGGACAACCGGCTGGTCACGGCACCGGCCACCAACCATATTCTCCACGGGATTACACGGAAGCTGGTGCTGGACCTGGCACGGGAAAAGGGAATCCCTGTCATGGAGGCCCCCGTGTTTGAGGCGGATCGCCACCGGATCTCCGAAGCCTTCATCACCGGCACCACCACTGAAATTACACCGGTGACGGCCATTGACACCACCCCGGTGGGAAAAGGGGTGCCCGGCCCGGTGACCCGGAAACTCCAGGCGGCCTACAAGGAACGAATTGCGGCCTTAACCCAATCCTGAAATTGCCCGGCCCTAAAGCGAACGCGGACCCCGAACCCTTTACCTGGCAGACCTGAGCAGACTTGTGAACCGAATTGCACTGTACCTGAGCCTTACCCTGATTGTACTGTTAACAACGACGCCCCCGGTACTCCCGGAACGGACCGGCCCTGTCTATACCGTTACCCGTGTGGTGGACGGGGACACGGTTGTGGTCCGGCACAGGGGTAAAACTGAAAAAGTCCGGCTCCTCCATGTGGATACCCCGGAGTCCGTGCATCCCGATCCTGCCCGAAATTCATCCCTGGGGAAAGCCGCGTCAGCCTATACCCGCAGCCGCCTCCTTGGCAAACAGGTATCCCTGGCCTTCGGACCGGAGCGCCGGGGACGGTACGGCAGATTGCTGGCCTATGTGATTCTGGACGGGATAAATGTCAACCTGGAACTGGTCCGCAGGGGGTGGTCCCCGTATTACACGAAGTATGGCAAAAGCCGCACCCTCCACAATGAATTTACGACAGCACAGCGGATGGCAAAATCCAACGCCTTTAATATCTGGGCCCCCGCCAGCGGTTATGACCGGAAAAAACCCAAGCCAGGTAAAAGTATCACCGTCTCCGGAGAAGGTTTCCGGGGCAACACCCGGTCAAAGGTATTTCACCGCCCGTCCTGCAGACATTTCAATTGCACCCGTTGTACGGCAGTTTTCAAACAGCGTGATACGGCTGTGAATGCAGGCTACCGTCCCTGCGGCATCTGCCGGCCTTAAATAAAAAGGGCGGATGATTTCCCCGGGAAAATTAATTTTAGATCACCCCTTGACTTTAACTGAATGAACATTTATTTTAAGATCCATGAGAGTCAAAGATGACATAAAACAGGACGCCCTGTTCGAATCCACGGTCAAACTGGTGAACGACATCGGGTTTGCCGCCAGTTCCGTTTCCAAGATTGCCAAGGATGCCGGGGTTTCTCCGGCCACCCTTTACGTCTACCACGAAAACAAGGAAGCACTTCTGGTGGCCACCTATGTCCGGATCAAACAACTCATGGGTGCAGCAATCAGCCGGGACTTTGACGACAGCCGGCCCATCAGAGATATTTTAAAACAGGTGTGGCTCAACATCTTTGACTTTGTGAAGGAAAACCCCGCGTATTTCCAGTATATGGAACAATTCTCCAACTCCCCCTTCTGTGACCTGGTAAACAAGGCGGAAGTGGAGGCCTACTTTCTGCCCGTGATTCAGGTGATCACCCGGGGCATGGAGCAGAAGATCATCAAGGATGTCGACTTTGATGTTATCGGCGCCTTTATGTTCTTCCCCGCTGTGGCCCTGGCCAACCCCAGGCACAGCCAGAACTTTGAGATGACCCGGGACAACATTGAGACGGCATTTGGCCTGGCCTGGGATGCCATTCGCAGGTAGATCAGGACGCCAAAAAATTTTGGAACATTATTAAATGAACATTCGATTAAAACTTTTGACGATTATTACGGGAGTCATTATGACAAATCAAGCATTTGCCCTGGACAATCTTCCCATGCCGGCGTTCACGGACAACAGGTTTCACACGGCCATCAACCCCCTTGAAATGAGTGAGGGCAGCACCCTGTCCACAGGAATAAAGTTTCTCTTTGAGCGGAACAACCGCACCCCGGCCATCCGTCTGCCGTCACAACCTGTGGATCTTGCCCCCTTCAGCCGGAGGGAAGCGGGCACCTTTAACAGCACCTGGATAGGACATTCCTCACTGATGATCAATATGGACGGCTTCAGGATCCTCCTTGACCCGGTATTTGAAGAAAAAGTCACAATCGTTGGCCCGAAACGATTCAACGGACCGCTGCCCGTGGATCTCAGCAATCTGCCGGATATTGATCTGGTGATCGTTTCCCACGATCATTACGACCACCTGAACAAGGCCACCATAAAGGCCCTGAAGGACAAAGCGGCCTGCTTCATGGTCCCCCTGGGCGTAGATGCCCACCTGAAAAACTGGGGAATCCCGGCATCCCGGATCATTGCCCTGAACTGGTGGCAGTCCGGCACCCCGGTGGAGGGACTTACGGTGACGGCCACTCCGGGCCAGCATTTCTCGGGACGGGGGCTGATGGACAGGAACCGCACCCTATGGGCCTCCTGGGTAATTGCCTCCCCCAACTATAAGATATTCTTCTCCGGGGATTCCGGTTACTTTGACGGCTTTGCCGCCATCGGAAAGGCCTTCGGCCCCTTTGACATGACCTTCCTGGAGTGCGGGGCCTATGATCCGGCCTGGCACGGGGTGCATATGTATCCCGAGGAAACGGTTCAGGCCCACCGGGATCTGAAAGGAGAGATTCTCCACCCCATCCACTGGGGAACCTTCAACCTGGCCCTCCACCCCTGGTACGATCCCATGGAGCGTCTTTTAAAAGCGGCAAAGACTGCAGGTGTCACCATTGCCACCCCCATGGCCGGCCAGACCGTCACCCTTACCGAGCTTGGAACACCCTGGTGGGAAATCCACAAAACCATCACCGTCGCACAATAAGAAAGAAGAGACCAATGAAAACAAAAAATCAAAAAATGAATGCCAAATGGACCGCAGGAGATATTCCCGACCAAACCGGCAGAACCGCTGTAATTACAGGTGCCAACTCCGGCATTGGATATGAGACCGCCAAAGCCTTGGCCGAAAACAACGCCCGGGTCATCCTGGGCTGCCGGAGCATGGACAAAGGGGAGGCCGCCCTGGAACAAATCAAGTCAGATCTTCCCGGCGCCGATGTCAGCCTCATCCCTCTGGATCTGGCAAACCTGACATCGGTAAAAGGCTTTACTGAAAAAATTCGCAGGGACAACGACCGCCTGGATATCCTGGTTAACAATGCCGGCGTCATGGTACCGCCCTATGGTAAAACCACGGATGGTTTTGAACTGCAGATGGGCACCAATCATTTGGGACACTTTGCCTTAACCCTGAGACTTCTCCCGCTGTTGATATCCACACCGGGCAGCCGGGTGGTGGCCGTCAGTTCCCTGGCCCACAGGGGCGGGAATATCAACTTCAATGACCTCCACTGGGAAAGCAGGAAATACAAACCCTGGCGGGCCTACGGCGACAGCAAAATCGCCAACCTGCTCTTCATGCGGGGACTGGTCCACCGTCTGGAAGAAAGCGGTGCAGCAGTTACCGTTGCTGCGGCCCACCCGGGATGGACAGCCACGGAACTTCAGCGCCACACCGGGTTGACATCGGCGTTGAATCCGGTCTTTGCCCAGACTACGGAAATGGGCGCCCTGCCCTCCCTTTATGCGGCCTGCGGCCCGGATGTGGAAAACAACGCCT
>JAKSBB010001032.1 GCA_022361315.1 Desulfobacterales bacterium | reverse complement strand
GGTTCTGCCGGTTTTGAAAAGTAGATGGTCTGAAAGGCACCGTCGCTTCTGGACAGGAGTTGTTTTTGCTCGGCAAGCACGGGGGTGCCATGAAGATCTTTGTGTTTGCTCATGGAATACCCCACCAGCTTGTCGAGCTTGTGGATAATTATTTTTTCGGTATTCATGTCCACGGCAAAGAAATAGCCGTCGGGGTGGTCAAACACAGCATTGGAAATCATCAGTTTTATCTGTGCTTCAAGAATCTCCCTTGGCAGTGTTGCATGGTGCTTTTCATAAAAGGTGTTCGCAATGTGGATCACCTCATCCACACGCTCTTTTACCCGTTTGCGAACCAGTTCCTCGGTCCGGTTATACTGAAAGCGGATAAGTTCCGAAGCCATCATCACACGGTCTTTTGCCATTTTTTTCTGCTGCTCTATAAAGGCTGTGGTGACCTTGGCGATTTGTTTTTCTTTTTCCTGCCGGAGTTCGAATATATGCAGCAGTGAGAACACCCCTGCAGTTAAGACGATGAAAACTATGGGCAGAAGGGTGACCTGCCAGGAAAATCGATTTTTCATTTTTATCCCGCTGAGTTAGAAAATCTATAATTTCAAGTAAAATAAAAGCGCGATTGTTGTCAACTGTCTTTGTCTAAAACCGCTCTGATTTGCTCGGCAAGTTTCGATTTTTCAAGGGGTTTCATCAAGAATGCCTGGGCGCCGATTTGTTCCGCTTCTGTTTCAGACACCCTTGAACTATACCCGGTACAGATAATGGTCGGCATATCGGGCCGAATGGCTAGGATTTGTTCGATTAACCGATCTCCCGGCATTTTGGGCATAGCCATATCGGTGATTACAAGGTCAAACCGGTCGGGATTCTCTTTGAATTTATTTAAGGCCGTATGGGGGTCTGTTGTTGACACCGTATGGTAACCCAGGGATTTGAGATGGCGCTCCCCCAATTGCACAAGCGCCGGTTCGTCATCCACATAAAGAATATGTTCGCCTCCCCCAAGGGCGGGCCCGGCGGTGAGTATTTCTTTGGACACGGTTCCTTCGCAGGCGGGAAGAAGGATACTGAACGTTGTGCCCTGGTTCCTCCGGCTGTCGCAGGTAATGGCGCCCCCGTGATTTTCTACAATTCCATGGACGACGGCCAAGCCGATGCCGCTTCCCTCGCCCACCTCTTTGGTTGTGAAATAAGGCTCAAATATTCTGGGCAGGATTTCCCGGTTTATCCCGCTGCCGTTGTCCCGGACAATCAGGTTAACGAATTTTCCCGGTGCCAGACCGTTGATCTCATTTTCAGTCTCCGTGTTGAAAAGCGCAATGTCGATGGTGCCGTTGGTGGCAGGCAAGGCATCCAGGGCGTTGCTACACAGGTTGATCAATATCTGGTGGATTTGTGTTGTATTGCCGTTTATGGGGAGACAGTCCCGGGATATGTTTTCCCTGATCTCTATATTTGTGGGGGTTGTGGTGCGAATTAATTTGACGGCATCTGACACCACCGATGCCATATCGATGGGTGTTTTGGCCGACCGGTCCTGCCTGCTGAAGGTCAGCAGATGTTTGACTATGTCCCGGGCCCGAAGGCTTGCCTGCCGGATTTCATCGGAATATGTCCGGGTGAGGCTCCATTCCGGCATATCTTCCATGATCAATTCATTGTTCCCGATAATAATACTAAGAATGTTGTTGAATTCATGGGCGATCCCCCCGGCTAGTGTGCCGATGGATTCCATTTTCTGGGACTGGACCAATTGTTCCTCAAGTTTTTTCCGGTCGGTGATATCCCGGGAGTTCACCACAATTCCGGTGATGTTGGCATCCGTATCCGCATATGGGAAATAGGTGACCTCCATATATCTTCGACCGCTACCTTTGTAGTCAAACCATGATTTATATGTCACTGTTTCACCGGAGAGGCATCGGTCGATATTGGCCTTGATGGTTTTTTCAAATACCTGGGCACCCATCAGGTCGGGTATGGACCTGCCCACGATATCACGGGATTTCTTTTGATGGGCTGTCAGGTATGCTTCGTTCACGGCCTGGTAGACATATGCATCGTCGATAAAGGACATTAAATCAGAGGTGGCGGAGACGATTCGGGCGTATTGTTTCAGGCTCCGTTCCGTGTGTTTTCGTTCCGTAATATCCTGAATCATTGAAACGAAAAAATCATCGCCTTTCAAAGTCAGTGCATGGGAACTGATGAGGACATCCCGCATCTGCCCTGTTTTTGTTTTGTGTTGTGCCTCAAAGGCGTCGTGGCCGGCGGTTTTTATTTGTTCCAGGTGGGATTGTGTGTAAAGGGCTTGGACATCCCCATGGATATCGTCAACGGTAAGGGCTTGAAATTCAGCCCTTGTGTAATCCAGGTGGTCATGGGCAGCCTGGTTAAACTCGACGATTCTGCCGTCTTTACTGTTGACCAGTATGATCCCCTCGTAGGCCTGCTCAAATACACTCCGGTATTTTTCTTCGCTTTCCGACAACAGTTTTTCGGTTTTTTTCCGACGGATCACATTGATGAACAAGACAAAGATGACGGCAAACTGGACGATGACGAAAATGACAATGATCCATACGAGTTGTTTGTTTTCGTGATAGAAGGTTTTGGGCAGATTCAGCACCTTGGTGCCGGGGGACAAGGCTGATAAAGATATATGATGCTGTTTGAGTGCAGTATAGTCGAACAAGGGGATGTTGGGACTGTTTTTGACCACGGCAATATCTGACACCGGCACCCCGTTCAGCACCTGAATTGCCATATTGGCCGCCGTTTCTCCCTGCAAGGGGAAATAGGTGACAACACCACCAATAACCCCGTAGGCAATAAAAAAGTCCCAGGCTGAATAGACGGGTTTGTCACAGTGTCTGAGAATCAGGTCCATCTGTTCCTTCTGGGTGAATTGCTCGCCCGCAGCATCCATATAAAACGAGAGTTGCAGGATTATTGTATGTTCCGGCAGGGATTTCAGTCTTCGGGCCAGGGCATTCGCACTCAGGTTCCCCAGATCGATCAGGTTCAGTTCCTGGGGCAACTCCGGGGCAATGGACATGAATTTTTCCAGATTGGCCTTCCCCGTTGTGGTGGAATCGCTGATCACGGCCAGATGGGTGGTTCCCGGATGAAGACCCAGGGCGAGAGATACGGTTTCTTTGAGGCTGACATCCTCTGCCACACCTGTGATCAGGGGCATGTTACCGATCATTTCATCCCGATAGTTATTGATACCGCAGAAAATTACCGGTGTGCCGGGAAAAATTTGATCTCTGACATTAAGGATAAAATTCAGTGCATTGTTGTTGGTCACAATAATGATGTCAAATGTTTCATTGGAGAATTTGTTCCGATACAATGCTTCCATGTCCGGAAAGATGGTATCCGGCGAAAACCGTTTTGTATCAAGGTATTCAAAGTAAAAATCAACATCGATGTTCTGCCTGGAAAATGCAGTCTTTATTCCCTCGATAATCGGGTCTGTGGCCCCAAAACCCAAATGGTAAGATGCAATGATAAGCACATGTGGGTTATTTGCCGATGCTGTGGACGAGGTTCCTGCCAGGCAGGCGAAAAGTATGACAAAGACGGCCGTGTATTTTTTTATAAAGGACGAAAGTCGCATGTTTCCTCAACACTTTTTTGTGACGACCCGGTTTGATTCGCGGCCATCAACGGCAGCATAAATTCAAAATTAATAACAATAATTTCATCTTTTAAGGCAAGAATTATGGGATACAGGGTACATCATAAATTCACTTAAGGCAAAAGGATTTCCGGTCTTTTCACATGTTGTCCTCCGGCGGGCTGAAGGGAATCTGAATCTTTGAGACCCGAACAATTTTCTTGACATTTATCCGGCCTGTTTGTAGCAAGGGACAACATAATTTATCCGGTGCCGAAAGGCTTAATAGGGAATTCCGTTAAAATCGGAAACGGGCCCGCCGCTGTATTCGGGGACGAATGCTGCAGAATACCACTGTTCCATGCGTAATAAAGCGTAATAAAGCGTAATGAAAAGGTGAACGGGAAGGTGCAGCAGGAGGATGATCCGTAAGTCAGAAGACCTGCCTGATAAACGTGGAGTATTGTGCGCGGCACGCCAATACCCGTGGATCTATAGGATAAAAAAGGGATATCCCCGGATCGTACATCGCTACGGTTCGGGGATTTTGTTTTTTTGGGGGGAACATCTTGGTACTGGAAAGACGTGACATGGAAAAGAAAAGGACGGGAGGATCAGGGCCGATGGCCTGGGCCATCTGTATATGGATCGTGATAATGCTGCCAGGGTCTGTGCCTCAGGCCGGGGCCCAAACCTCTGTCTCAGATGATATTGAAAAACCGGTGAAGCAGGCCATCGATACCCGTCAGGCCACCCAGGCCGCCCAGGAGAAATGGGACGGGGAACGCAGCAAACTTATTGCCCAGTATGACCGGCTCAAAGCCAGAAATGAGCAGTTGACGGCGGTACGGGACCGGCTGTCTACCAGGGCGGACAAATTGACTGCGGCCAACCGGGCGCTGGAAGCGGAAAAGGCTGAGGCGGAACGGATTGCCACTGAAATGCATCCTCATCTTTCATCTGTAACGGACCGGATAAATGCATTGATCCGGACTGATGCGCCGTTTCTGCATCAGGAGCGGATCACCCGGATGACCAAACTGGCTGCCATTGTCGAAGATCCGGAAATTACCGTGGCGGAGAAATACCGGAAAACCATGGAGGCCCTTTTCATAGAGGCGGAATACGGAAACACCGTGGAGGTGTATCAGGAGAAAATCCGGCTGGATGACAGCGAGGTGCTGGGGAATATTTTCCGTTTAGGCCGGGTCTCTTTGTTTTTCCTCTCTCTGGACCAGGCCAATGCCGCGGTGTTTGATGTGGCGTCAGAACATTGGGTAGGGCTGGGCAGTGATGCGGTTCAGGCTATTGCGGCGGTGAATGCCATGGCAGCCAAACACCGGCCCATGGAAGTGGTGAGTCTGCCGGTGGGGCGGCTGGCCCCTGCGAAGGGAGGTGACCACGATGAGGAATAAGACCGAGATGCGAATATTTTTCCGGGCAACAGGCCTTGCCTTTGTTTTTTTCGCAGCCCTGATGGCGGTGGTTTCAGGCCCCGCCGGTGCACAGGACATGCGCCAGGCCTTCCAGGATCTGGAAAAGCAGAAAGAGGAAATGGCGGTGAAAGCAGAGCGGGAACTTTCGGCGGCAAAGGCAGAGGCCAAGGAAAAAGCGCTGGCCATCAAGTCGAACCGCCTGGCCCTGCATAAAGCCATCGCCGAATTCAAGGCGGCCAATCAGCGCCTGAAAAAGGAAATCACCGGTTTTGAAAAGCAAATCGACACCTTGATCGTGGATGGGGAACGCTTAAGGGAAAGCCTGAGCGAATCCCGTGCCGTGAACAAAGAACTGGCGGGGTTTGTGCGGACCTATGCCAAGGATCTCCATGCATTGCTGGTCCAGAGTCTCCAAAGTGCGCTGGTCGAAGCGGAGGATACGGCAGCTCCGGCAGAGCGCCGGGCCTTTCTGGATCCGGTGATCAGCCAGGAGCGGTTCTGGTCCATGGATGATGTGGCCCGGATGAGTGAGCTGCTCTTTGGTGAAATTCAACGGTCGGGGGAGGTAAAGGTTACCACAGGTCCCATCGTTGACCGTCAGGGAAAGGACCGGACGGCAAAAATTCTCACCATCGGTAATTTTACCGGTATTTACGTGCTGGAAGCCGCAGACGGTGCGCCAAAGGAAACCGGTTTCCTACTTTACTCCGACGAAAGCCAGCGCCTGTTTGCCTTGTCCCGG
>JAKSBB010000412.1 GCA_022361315.1 Desulfobacterales bacterium | reverse complement strand
TTCGGCTGTCGGAAAAGACCTTGCTGCTCTTTCGTAAGATCGACCATATCATGATTTTCATGGTTATCGCCGGTTCTTATACGCCCCTTTGTCTGGTGCCGTTGCGCGGCCCCTGGGGGTGGAGTCTTTTCGGCACCGTGTGGGGAATCGCAGTGATTGGTGTTTTTCTCAAAATCTTCTTTATGAACGCTCCCCGGTGGATTTCCACCCTGATCTATCTCTCCATGGGATGGCTTTGTGTTATCGCCATTTATCCTCTGGTAAAAACCCTGCCCGCCATGGCCCTGTTCTGGCTGGCTGCCGGTGGTGTGTTTTACAGTGTCGGCGCAGTGGTTTACGCCTTGAAAAAGCCCGATCCTTTTCCCGACGTGTTTGGATTTCATGAAATCTGGCATTGTTTCGTGATTCTGGGAAGCGCCAGCCACTTCTGGCTCTCTTTTAACTATGTGATGTATATGTAGTCGCTTCACCTGAAATCCGCTGTGTTTCCCGGTAATTCCCGGGCACCAATTCCCCGCTTGCTATTTAATCCTGTATCTGCAAAACTCTCATTCGTGGGTGGCACCGCACCCCGTTCATGCTTATATTCACAAAAAGACCAAAAGAATGAAGAGGACCGCAACCGTTGAAGATCTGCAGTAAAGAAAAAATAACCGACCAAAAATATCTCAATCTGGTGTCCGTGACTTATCAGGACCGGAACGGCGCTGATAAACGCTGGATATATGCCACACGGGGACAGGATGGCAACCCTGATGCAGTGGTCATTGTGCCGTATCATGCGGATTCCGGCAAACTTGTGCTGATTCGTGAGTTCAGGGTGCCCCTCAACGGTGATCAGATCGGGTTTCCGGCAGGGCTGGTGGACCCCGGAGAGAGTGTCGAGACAGCCGGTATAAGAGAGTTGCGGGAAGAGACCGGTCTTAAGGTCCGCCGGGTGATCAAGGAAAGCCCGCCGGTTTACTCATCATCCGGAATGACCGATGAAAGTATCAGCATGCTTTACGTTGAGGCCGAAGGGAATCCCTCCACCCGATTCAACGAAGGATCGGAGCAGATTGAAGTGCTGATGCTTTCCCGTGAGGAAATCAGGGAAATGCTTGAGGATCGGTCCTATATGTTTGATGTGAAAACCTGGATCGTACTGGACCGGTTTGCAGATACCGGTCGGGTGACATGATTCTAAGTTATTAAGGAAGACAATGTTTTCAAACTTTTTATATTTTCTGATCGCGCTGGTGATTTACACCACCTCCGATCTTTTTGAGACGCCTGCCACCATCAATATGAGTGGTCTTTACTACGGCATCATTTCCGGCCTGTTGTTTGCCCTGGTCTGCCATTTTTCATTCAAACGGTTGACCCACAGGGAGCAGGGCAGGTCCCTTGCCGTTGTGGATCAGTCCGTGAATGCCACCATTTCCCGGTTGTCCATCATCGCGCTGATGCTGTTTGCCGCAAACATTTATGTGTTCCGGCTCAACCACATTCTGGGGGATTTCCCGCTCTTTCAATGGCTTCCCACCCTGGAGGCCCTGTTCTTTCTCGGTGTCTTTCTCCTCTACCTGGTCCTTATATGGAACGCGGCTTACAAGATTCAGAAGCAATACTTCCCCGGCAGTTTGAGCAAGAAAAGTTTTATTTTTTCGAACATCGCCTTTGCACTGCCGGCCCTGCTTCCCTGGTGCTGTCTTTCCCTCATGGCAGACCTGATTGCCAAACTTCCCTATGCCCCGGTGAGAGAGTTTTTTGCCACCACCACAGGAGAAGTACTTTATATCTTTGTGTTTCTGACTGCCGTGTCCGTGTTCGGTCCGGTGCTGATCCGCCGCCTGTGGGGATGCAAATCTCTGCCCCCGGGATATGCCAGGGCCAGAATTGAAGCGACATGCCGGCGGGCCGGGCTGAAGTATAACGATATCCTCAAATGGGAATTGTTCGGTGGCTCCATGATCACCGCCGGGGTCATGGGCATTGTGGGCCGATTCCGTTATATCTTGGTGACACCGGCCCTCTTATCCTCCCTGGACGATGACGAGATCGACGGGGTCATGCTCCATGAGATCGGCCATGTCCAGCGGTATCACATGCTGTTCTACCTCTTTTTCTTCGCCGGATTCATTGCCTGTAATTTTGTGTTTTTTGAACCCTTGTTGATGCTCCTGCTTGTGGCCCAACCCCTGTATGAGGCCATGGGGCTTCTGGGAATCGGTGAAAAAACAGCCCATCCCCTTCTGATCTGTCTGGGGATGATCGGTTTTTTCATTGTCTACTTCAGGTATATTTTCGGCTTTTTTATGCGTCATTTCGAACGCCAGGCCGATTTGCATATATTTAACTTTCAGCCAAGCCCTTCGGCCCTGATCTCTACATTTTACAAGATCGCCTCCATGAGCCGCCAGTCCATTGACAAGCCCAACTGGCACCATTTCAGCATCGGTCAGCGGATCCGGTTTCTGGAAAGCTGCCGGGACAATCCCGGGTTGATCGATCGTCACCATGCCCGGGTCCGGAAGATGATCATCGGGTACGTTGTTATCGTTGGCCTTCTCTTTTCCTTTGGGTACAGCATCAGCTACGGCAGCCTGAAGCCGACCTTTGAGCGGTATGTCGCCGGTAAAATTCTGGTACAGCAACTGGCGGTGAACCCGGACAATTCTGATCTCTACGTTTACGTGGGAGATTATTATTACAACGATAAATTATACGGCAAAGCCAGGGATGCCTATGAAAACGTCCTTCGCATCGATCCGGAAAACGCCCATGCCCTTAATAACTTGTCCTGGCTGCTTTCCACCTGCCCGGATGAATCCTTCCGTGATCCGGTGCGTGCCCTGACCCTGGCGGAAAAAGCCCTGGCTGTTCAAGAAGCCCCCCATATTCTGGACACCTACGCCGAAGCCCTGTTTTTAAACGGCAGAGGTCAGGAAGCCTTTGACGCAGCCAGGAAAGCATTGGCACTTGCCACAGATAAACACGAGTATTTTGAAGGGCAGGTAAAGCGGTTTAAGGAAAGTCTTTAGAAATTAAGATCGTTTATATTCCCACGGGGAAAAAGGCCATCCCCGCCGCCATATGAACGGCTTCCTTGATGAACCGGTCCCCCCGGCCGGCCACCACCAGGGCCATGGTATCCTGCAGGGAAATCAATTTGCCGAAAAGGCGCTCAAAACTCAGATTCTGTACCGGCCCGTCACAGGTGTTGGTGGCAAAGTAAAGGGTGCCGTCCGGCTTGTAACGGGTCTTCATGCGCCACACAAGAATTTCAATGTTCCGGGCGGAATTATAGAGGTTCTGGGCATCCAGAAAATCAAGCATGAACAGATCGCACTTCTGATTGTAGGCCGCATGCAGCATGGTGAAAAGGCCGTACATGAGTGCGTACACCCGGTCTCCCTCGTAGGCCTTATCAAAAGACAATAAAATGGCATCCGTACTTCTTTTGCCGTTCATCACGGGCAAGGGTTCCAGAGGGGGGCATTGGAAGATTTTGGTGATCTGGGTGTCGATGGTTGACCCGGGGGATCGGGCAAGCTCTTCGGAATTCATTTTATAGAGCTTGCGGGTCAGGTCCTTGAGCAGAATCAGGGACTGATCAATGTGGATATCCGATACCTGATTGATATCGGACTTGGCCAGGGTCTCAACCTCGAAATCCGAGGAGACACACCCGGCCGTCACGAATAAACAGCAAAAAGAGAACAGAAAACAGAAAAAGTGTGGAATAAAACCTTTATGTTTACGACGCGTTCTCAGCTTTGTACTCTTCAATCCCCTGGTGCATGGTCTTTACGGCAAGCTGGATGCAATGGTGTTTTTTCTCGGGGATATTCACCAGGGCTTTGAATACGTCCCCGTCATTGAGGGCGAGGGCTTCATCCAGGGTTTTACCCTTTGCCAGTTCTACGGCTGCCATGGCAGCGGAAATGGCACCGGCACATCCCGTGATCTCGTAGCGGATGTCCTCAATGCGCTTGTCATCATCCAGTTTGATATAGATCTTCATGGTATCGCCGCAGGAACCCACCTTGTGAGAGACCTGATCCGCATTTTCAAGATGACCCATGTATTTTTGTTCGATATAGTAATTGATGGCCGGTTCTGCATAACCGGCATCCGCCAGCATCTTCCGCTGAGCATCTGATGTTGAAATTTCAGTGACCACGTATGTTTTCCTCGTAAACGCCCTAACAAAATCAAAAATATTTTACCGGGCAATGGAATAAAATATTTTTCCCGCCTTTATTAAAATAATAACCTTCCTAAAATAATGGATTTCTTTTTGATGTCAAGGAAAATGCGTCTGCCGGCTCAATATGCCTAAAATCCTTGGGTATTTTTTCTTGACAGGTGAGGATGGGTTTGCGCATTAATAAACACACCGAAGGGTAACCGGATTAATATTCTTTTCGTCCCTGCCACCGTCACCCTTAGGACACTGAAGGAGAAAATCCGGCGGAACAGAAAACGTTGTTTGTGAGCAAAACTTGGATTCTTTGGGCCGAACCCGATGAAGACCAGAATTAGTACTTGTGATTATAACCGGTTATGGTATGCTGTACCATACATCCGATTAGTCAGTCCTTAACCGTTAAAAGCTGTAGCTTAGATACCATATTCATTATCACCTTGGCTAAAGGAGATCACGCTATGAAAGAGTTGATTAAGTTTATCGCACAGGCACTGGTTGATGACCCCGAACAGGTCGATGTCCAAGAGATTAAAGCACAGCAGACACTCGTGCTGGAGCTCCGGGTGGCCAAAGAGGATCTTGGTAAGGTTATCGGAAAAAAAGGCCGGACCGCCCAGGCCATGAGAACCATCCTCTCCTGCGCTTCGGCAAAAGAGCAGAAACGGGTGATTCTGGAGATCGTGGAATAGTTTCATCGTTGGGAGCTGCACACCACCCGGATTAAATAAAGCTTCAAGCTAAAATCCAAACAATTTTTACGTAAAAAGGCCGGTCCTGTACCGGTCTTTTGTATTTTTCCCCAAAGTATTCTTTCGTTCGTTTAATCCGTGTTGCTTTTTATATTCTGAAGCACACCCCGGGTGACCCTATCCTTCTTTCGTCCTGCGGGCAGTTGCTTGGTCTGATACTCCAGGCGGAAAGCGTCCCGCTTGCAGAGCATGGGGCTTTTTGCCACACAGGATACCGGCAGCCGGGAACGCGTGTATCTTGAGGCCTTTCCCAGATTGTGCTTCCGGACTCTTGCCTCAAGATCTTTGGTGACGCCGCAGTACAGACTGCCGTCGGCACACTCCAGGAGATATACCAGCCACTCTTTGGGTTCTTTGCGTTTTTCCATTGGCCCTATCTGGTATCATACCCTGAGGTTGCGGGACAACAGATTGTTTCTGCGGTAGGGTGTTTTCCGGTAATAGTCAACGTTCACGGTAATTGATTTTATGGGGGGAAAAGGGTAATATCCCCCACGGTTTGAAACTTTTACAGGATAAAATAATGAAGAAATATATCTACCTTTTTATTGTGCTTTTTTCCTTCTATGCCGCCTCCATTGGGCTTGCAGGGCCATCCGTCAAGATTTCCGCCCCGCCGTCCATCTGGGTGCAAACCACAGAAGGTAAGCCTTCCGGCCCGGTAATTGATCTGGTGGAAGAGATTTTTGACCGGTTCGGCGTTACCGTAATTGCAGAAGAACTGCCCTGGGCACGGGCGGTGGCACAGATGAAAACCGGGGAACTGGATATGATTCCCGTCATCTTCTTTACGGAAGAACGGACGAAGTTCATGGCCTTTTCAATCCCTTACGTCCAGGTTTCCACCGCTGTGTTTGTCCCCCCGGGAAGCGCCTTTCCCTTTAACAGCATCGATGATCTTGTGGGCCGAAACGGGGTCATGATGACCGGCGACAGTATCTCAAAGGAATTTAAGATGGCGGAATCCCGCCTGACCCTCACCAAAGTCAGCCGCTACGGCCAGATCCTGGACATGCTCAAGGCCGGCCGCGCGGATTATGCCGTGGCGGCCCGTTTCGGCTTTGTCATCCATGCCAAACGCACCGGCCAGGAATCTGCTTATGAGCGTCTTGAAAAACCGGTGGCCACCCGGGATCTCCACTTTGCCATTTCCAAACGCTCGAAATTCCTGAACTACCTGCCGGCCATCAACCAGAGAATCCTGGAGATGAAGCAGGACGGCAGCATGCAGAGAATTATCGACCAGGCCGTAAATATGGCCTCGGAAACCCCAAAAAAATAATTGTTAATAGTTTCAGCAAACGGAGGACGAATATGGAGTGTGGCAAAGAGAAGAACCTGAACCGGTGCAATTGCACCTACGAACCCTGCAGCCGGAAAGGCGCCTGTTGTGATTGCCTGGCCTATCACCTGAAAATGAGACAGCTTCCCGCCTGCTGTTTCCCCGATGAAGTTGAAAAAACCTGGGATCGATCCTTTGAAACCTTTGCGGGCCTTGTGAATGACGGCAAGGTGTAGTCCTTCTCCCAACTGATTTTTTAGTTTAAATGTTCCGGCCGGTTTGATGCGTTCAAACCGGCCTTTTTTTGTCTCTTTGTATTTTGTATATAATGTGCTATCTTGTTTTTATATTATGATCATAATATAAAATCTTGAGGTACAGAATGAATCAGAGAGAAACAAACAAAGATCTGTCATATAAAAAAATCCTGGAGGCAGCAGCCAGTCGGATCCGGGAGCAGGGCCTGTCCGGTGCCGGCATCGCCTTGATTATGAAAGATGCGGGGTTGACCAACGGCGCATTCTACGCCCATTTCTCAAATAAGAACGAGTTGGTGGAAAAGGCTTTCTCCCATGCACTGGTGGATAACCGGCCCCGCTGGATCAAACCGGCAGACAACGAATCCTGGGGCAGGCGTTTAAAACGTCTGGCGGCCAGGTATCTCACCGGTGCACACCGGGACAATCTGTCGGACAGTTGTGCCCTGGCCGCACTGACCTCGGATGCGGGGCGGGCAGGGGAGGATTTTAAAAAGGTATACGAAAAGGAACTCTACCAGTCCCTTGAGGCGGTCTGTGAGGGGGGCGCAACTAAAACCTCACAGGCAAAACAGGATGAGGCCCTGATGTTCATGGCCCTTTGTGTGGGGGGGATGTCCCTTAGCCGGGCCGTGGCAGATACACGGTTATCCAACAGAATTCTTGAGGCCTGCAGAACGGCAGCGGAGCGGCTGAGCATCAGAACGAACCCTTCTGCGGAACAGGGAGAAAAAGAAGCCCGGAAGTCACGGGCAAGTGCCGCATCCCTTCCGGAGCCAGATGATTTTCCCTGGAAAACCCATGAAAAATTAAGATATGCGGATACCGACCGCCAGGGCCACGTCAATAATGCCGTCTTTTCTACCATGCTTGAGACAGGACGGGTGGAAATCCTCTACGATCCCGTCGCACCACTTTATAAGGAGGACTGCAGCTTTGTCATTGCCCGGCAGACCCTGAACTATCAATCGGAAATCACCTGGCCCGGCCGGGTGGACATCGGGACAAAAATCGTATCCATAGGCAAGAGTTCCATCGGTTTTGAGCACGGCCTGTTCCAGGACGGGAGATGCGCAGCCACGGCCAATGTGATCATCGTCCAGGTGAACGATACGGCCAAGCGGTCCGAGCCTTTAACAGCAACTGCAGTTGAGCGACTGTCCCAATTGATGGATTGAATATCTTAGGAGAAGAAAGATGAGTGAAAAAACAGCCCTTGTAACCAATGTGCGTGATTATGTTGGACCGCCTGCGGTGGATGCCCTTGTGGCGGCTGGCTTTAAGGTAACGGCACACGATCCCTCATTTGAAGACAGCAGCCTTCGCCAGGCCTATGCCGAGGCGCATCCCGGTGTCACCCCGGTGGATGTACAGACACCTGATGCATTGATCCGCAGGATGACGGAAAACGGCGGCACCATCGATGTCCTGGTGAGCAACGATACCTATCCCGCCATCCACGGCCCCATAGAATCGGCAGATATCGATGACTTGAGAAAAACCATCGATGCGGTGGTCATGTTCCCCTTTGCCCTGATGCAGGCCGCGATCCCCGTCTTTAAAAAACAGGGGCGGGGAAATATCATCCTCATCACCTCCTGCCGGACGGAACTCCCCATGCCGGGAGGCGCCATCCCCGACATCGCACGGGCCGGCGCCAACGCCCTGGTGAAATCCCTGAGCCTCGACCTTGCCCCCCACAATGTCCCGGTAAATGCCGTGGCCCCCAACTACCTATACAGCGAGGCATATTTCCCCAAGGCCAAGTTTATTGATGATCCCAGGGGCAAAGCTTTTATCAGGGATGTGGTTCCCGCGGGCCGCCTGGGGCAGCCCGAGGAAATCGGGGAAACCATCCGCTATCTGGCTGAGATGAAAGGGGCATTTCACACCGGCACCATTATTAAATTTGCCGGGGGATGGCCTGCGGCACCGGTACGCCCGGTGTAAGGCGGGCATTTTTTAGAAACCTGCCCCTTTGTTAAGAATTCATGGCCGCCTTGTTTTCAGATAAAAATGGGTTATTGTAAAGGCAATCATTTTTTTTCGCGGACAACAGTGAACTAACCCAAATATAAAGGAGATGTATCGTGAAAGTAGTTGGATTTAACGGCAGTGCCAGGAAAAAGGGAAATACCGTCGGCTCATTGAACACCGTATTCGCCGAGCTTGAAAAGGCCGGGATTGAAACCGAACTCATCCATGTGGGCAAGGAAAAGGTCCGGGGCTGCATCGCCTGTTATGGCTGTGTGAAGAACCAGGACGAAACCTGTACCCTCAAAGATGATCCGGTGAACGAATGGGTCCAGAAGATGAAGGCCGCTGACGGCATCTTGCTGGGCTCTCCCGTTTATTTCTCCGGCGTTGCCGGCACCATGAAATCCTTCCTCGACCGTGCCTTTTTCGTTTCCTCGGTCAACGGCGGCCTTTTCCGCCACAAAGTCGGTGCGGCTGTGGCTGCGGTCCGGCGTTCCGGCGGTCTTCCCACTGTGGATACTTTAAACCATTACATCAACTATTCTGAGATGATCATGCCTTCCTCAAACTACTGGAATGTGGCCCATGGGATGAATCCCGGGGAGATGGAGCAGGATG
>JAKSBB010000806.1 GCA_022361315.1 Desulfobacterales bacterium | reverse complement strand
TCGATTTTCCTTTTTTGAGGTAGTACTGATACATCGCAATCAGCTCAACTGGAGCTAATCATCCTTTGGCGTGAAAATCAAGGGCATATCCTTTCCGTACTCAAGAAAAGACATTCAAAGGCTGACCAGGGTGCCGGATCAGAGGTCTAACTGCATCCCGGTACGGACCCTGGATATCCGGTCACCGAGTATGTTTTTCAGGTAGACATAGGCATTGAGGCCGGTGCAGTGGCCTGAATAGAAGTGGGTTCTATCAAAGCGTTCCAGTTCCGCCACCAAGGTGTCCAGCCGGGTCTGGGATTCCGAGAGGCCCGTGATGGGGTTACACAGGTGAAAACCCCCGATGACATAGTCGATATGGGACAAACCGGTGCGGTTGAGCACCGTTTGGATCATGTTTCCGATCCCCGAATGAGAGCAGCCGGTGAACAGGACGGTTTTGCCGTCTTCTCTGGCCAGGAGGGCGATTTCATGGGAAAAGTCGTCTTTTTCCAGATTGTCTCCGTCTTTCATCCGGAAAAGGGAGCGGTTACTCTTGGGGATAAAGCCGTCGGATTCAAAATGGCAGAAGAGTTCGAGGTGGTCTGAAATTTTTGTGTCGGCGGTTACCGGGCGGAGGCGGGAGGTGTCGATGCCGACATTTTCCACACCGATGCTTTTGGCGGTAAAGCCGAACATTTTTACGGCGCTGGGGGACAGGGCGTCGGGGGAAATATAAATGTCCGCATTTGAATTTACCACCTGGAAGGATGCAATGCCTCCGCCGTGGTCGATGTGGCCGTGGGAGAGAATGGCCATGTCTACTTTTGTCAGGTCTATTCCCAATGCTTCGGCATTTCCGATCAGGGTATGGTCCGGGCCCATATCAAAGAGCAGGGTGTTGCCGCCGGTTTCAATGAGCAGGGAAAAGCCGTGGCGGGCTTCCAGACCGGGCAGGGCTTTCATTCTGGGGCCTTCCAGAGCGTTTTCAACCAGGCAGGTAATGTGCATCGCGTCTCCTTTCGCTGAGCATCAGGGTTTGTGGCAGGTTCAGGGGCTGCATAGAAAGTGAAGGTTAAAGGGATCGTTGGGGATCTCCTCCGCTGAAATCTCCGTGAATCCCGCTTCTTTCAGCAGTGCTGTGGCTTTTTGTTTTCCCCACATCATGCCGAGCCCCCGGCCGTTGTCGTTCAGACCCACGGGCATGCAGTGCATGAGGCTGACGGTGTATAGGAATGGAGCCATGGGGTGGTCCATATTTTCCTGTATGTGGGAGTCGGCCTTGATATCGATCATGGAAAACTGCCCGCCCGGTCTGAGTATGTGGTGAACACCCTTCAGGGCTTTGAGGGGATGGGACTGATCATGGATGGCGTCAAAGGCACAGATCCAGTCGAACCGTCCGGCAAGTGAGGTGTCATCCGTCAAAGTCGCTGCATCACGGACGATAAACCGGGCATTGGTAAGGCCCTTTTCATCGGCTGTGACCCGGGCCGCAGCAATGGCGGCTTCGTGATTATCTATCCCCGTAAATTCGGAATTTGGAAAGGCCTCTGCCATAAGATTCATGGCCACGCCCTGGCCGCAACCCAGATCACAGACCCTGATACCGGCGGTTAGTTTTTCTACCAGCCGGCCGTTGTCCACGGCGGGCAGGAATTCTTTGACCAGCACCTTCTCATGTTTGGCATCGGAAAGTTGGGACATGAAGGACTGGAACTCCGGATAGCAGGAAAAGGGCACGCCTTCTCCCGTGATAAATCCCCGGGACACCGGTTTGAGGGCAGAGGCCGTGAGCAGGGGGATCTCCTGGGTATAAACACCTAAGTTATTGCTGCCGGCCCTGCGGCAGAGCAGGTCGCCGTGGGCTTTGGGCAGTGAAAATCGGTCGGTTTGGTCTCCGCCGTTGCTGTCGGAGTGAATGTCGATGATGTTGCCGGTGGTCATAATGCCCAGCCATTCTCGGAGGTATCTTCTATCCAGGCCGGTGAGTTCAGCCAGGGTCTCCAGGCTCACCGGGGCGTCCTGTGCATCCAGCACGTCAAAAATACCGTGGCTGTATCCAATGCCCAGGGCCAGGTTTAGGGCGCCGTGGTTCAGAATCCGGATCAGGCGGTCGGAGAACTCGTTCATATTCCTTATCCTTATTGAGGCAGATATTTGGAATTAAAGAAATAGACATCTGCGCTCATACAGAGCTAAATTTTTTAGTAAAAAAAGTCAACATTAATAAAGGAAATTGTGTGGAATCACACAAAACCTACATAGTTTCAGGGGGGAAGCCGTGGGAAGGAAGAAGGGGCGATCCGCTCCCCGGCCGGCGGGGGCCGGAGAGCAGATCCACATGTCTCTATATTGCAATATCCTCAAGGGTTCTGGCACGGCTGTGATCACAAACCGTTTTCAGGAACTCTTTGTGGGTCATGCCCATTTTGACCTTGCCGTTCAGGGTTCTGACGGACAGGGTCTTGGATTCTTTTTCCTTGTCACCGATGGTGATGATCAGGGGCACGTAGTTGAGCTGGGCTTCCCGGATCTTTTTCTTCAGGGTTTCACTGCGCGGGTCCACTTCACAGCGGATCTTGTGAACTTCAAGCATTTCCTTGATTTCCTCGGCGTAGGGGGCCAGGTCCTGGTTGATGGGCAGAAGCACAGCCTGTACCGGTGCCAGCCAGAGGGGGAAGCGGCCTGCAAAGTGTTCCACCAGGATGCCGAAGAAGCGCTCCATGGACCCATAGATTACCCTGTGGATCATGATGGGGCGGTGCTTGTCATTGTCCTGTCCCTTGTAGCTCAGGTCGAAGCGTTCGGGCAGGGACATGTCCAGCTGAACCGTGCCGCACTGCCAGGTCCTGCCAAGGGCATCCTTGATATGGATATCGATCTTGGGGCCGTAAAAGGCACCGTCACCCTCGTTGATGACGT
>JAKSBB010000285.1 GCA_022361315.1 Desulfobacterales bacterium | reverse complement strand
GTGCTTTCATCAGACCCCTGTGGGGTGCCCTGGCAACGCCTTTGGTCGCAATATGGCTTCTCATCTTTTTTAATAATCTCCTAATTTTGTAGCGCCTATAAACCAGAAAAGCCGTTACCGGCCCTCTCGGGGCTGGTAACGGCTTTTTTCGGTTTATCTATGGTTTAAGCCACTAATCGCCCCTTCGTCCGGAGGTGACAATAATCACCTCCACGATAATAAGGACTAGTAGGCTGTTGACAATAATATTTTTCATAGTTGTTTACTCTTTCTTAAAAAGATTTATTATATATTAATCCTGAAAAAGTCAAGATAAATTTACTCCTCCAATTGTTTTTTCATCAGCTGGCCCAAAGGAGGTCATCGCGAAAGGCAGAGATGAATATGATTTGACAAGGGAAGAGGGCATTGGCTATACTTCTATGACAAATTTTCCTTATTATATAACTGGCCACTCTACAGAATCATTATGACTGATACCTTATTTTACACCCGTTTGTCTGTTGGCTTGACCGCATCTGCCGTTCTACTCAGCGGACTCGGGCTTTATGCCGGTGCGGCCGTCCTGATACTGCCGGGGATCACCTTTATTCTCAGTTTATGGGCTGTATATTTTTTCATCACATCCCGGTCTCAGACAAAGGAAAGGAACCGGATGTGGATACTGGGTATCACGCTTTTGTTCTCCGGATATGCATTCTGGTTTGTCTGTTTGACAGGTGGCTTTTTCAGCCTGGGACTGCTTTTGGTGTTTGCCATACCTTTGATTGGGTGGGCCGGACAAGACAGACCTGCTTTCCTGTCAGCCGTCGGACTGATGGTGGCAATGCTTACCTTTTTCTATCTCGGGCCGTCCTGGGGGCCCGGCATTCTGAATCTGAACGAGCACAGGATGCTTTTCTTTTTGTTCCTGACACTGGGTATATCAGGCATATTATATCTTAACCTGGAGAAAACCGAAGGTGACAAAGCCCGGCTGATGCATAAGGCTGAAGCCGCAGAAAAAGAGGTGGAAAGGGTATCGGCGGATGCAACCCACGCCCTGGAGGTAAAGGATCGGTTTCTTGCGAATATGAGTCATGAGATCCGGAATCCCATGAACGGGATTATCGGAATGATGCACGTACTCCTGGATTCGGATCTTGACAGGGAACAGCGGCGTCATGCCGACATCGTCTATAACAGTGCCAGAGCCCTGTTATCCATAGTGAATGATATCCTGGACCTCTCTAAAATCGAAGCCGGCAAATTCGAACTGGATATCCGGCCCTTTGACCTGGACATTGCCATCCAGGACATTGTGTCCCTGCCTGAGGTTCAGGCCAGGCAGAAGGGACTTGATTTTACCTATAACATTGAGGCGGGTGTCCCCAGACTGCTTAAAGGGGATATCGGAAGACTTCGCCAGATTATTCTGAATCTGACCGGTAATGCCATCAAATTCACCGAGAACGGCTCGGTGGGTCTGGCCATCACCCTGAAAGAAGATCAGGAAACCCAGGCCTTACTGAATTTCAGTGTGGATGACACCGGCATCGGAATCAAAGAGGAAGTGCTGGAAGAGCTTTTTTCAGCCTTTGTTCAGGCCGATGCGTCCATTACCAAGCAATACGGCGGCACCGGCCTGGGGTTGTCTATTTCCAAACTCATGGTTGAAAAAATGGGCGGCACCATCGGTGCAGACAGCATAGAGATGATCGGCTCTACATTCTGGTTCCAGATACCTCTTGAAAAACAGGCCCCCGGCGAGGCCACCATTGATCTTTCTCAGATTCCTATCGGGAAGCGACGTATCCTTGTGGTCTCTGACGTGGACGCCCCCGGCAGACAAGTGACCGATGCACTGGCCCGGAGTCGGCTGAACTACGAATCTGCAGCGGATGAAACTGAGGCAATCCAGACCCTTGAAACTGCTGAGGCAGAAGGAGACCCGTTTCATGTGCTGCTGTCCGTGGTACAAGAGTCCGACCGGTTTGCCCGGGTTCTCGGCAAGCGCCTCCGGGAAAACGAGACCCTTTGCGCCGTTAAATGCATTCTGGTCACAGCAGTCGGACAGAAGGGGGATGCCAGGGC